>JAFEBQ010000027.1:0-141919 GCA_018242585.1 Planctomycetota bacterium | reverse complement strand
CGGATGAGGGTCCACGTGGCCCGATGCAATGCGTTCCAATGGGGCGACGTTGACCCTCATCCGGCCTTCGGCCACCTTCTCCCGGAGGGAGAAGGGTTAGCGCTGGCCGCGTGATGATGGACAAGTGTTTCGCTGGTGCTGATCGAAAACTGAAACTGAGATGACACCGATGAAGAAACTCGTTACGGCGATTGCCGCTAGTCTGATTCTCTCCACCTGCCCGATCGCTTGCGCCGCTGATTTGGGTCTCGAGCCGCCGGTGATCAATACCCGGCCGGGGCCGGAATATAACGACGACGTGCGGATCGGCAATATGATCATCGGCATCGACCGGACGCCGAAGGGTCGCCTGTGGGCCTGCTGGGTCGGCAATGGCGACAACCCCAACGGCTTTTTCATGCTCGCCACCAGCGATGACGATGGCGCGACCTGGTCGCGGGCGCGCGTGGTGATCGATCCGACCGACCCACCCAATTCGCCCCAGCGCCGCGCGCTGGTCGGCAATGTCTGGACCGACCCGCTGGGGCGACTGTGGTGTTTCTTTGACCACAGCCTGGGCTATTACGACGGCCGGGCCGGCGACTGGTACATTCGCTGCGACAATCCCGACGCCGACGAGCCGACCTGGACGGCGCCGGTGCGATTTGCGGACGGTTGCACGCTGAACAAGCCTACGGTGCTCAAGAACGGCGACTGGCTGATTCCGGTCTCCCTCTGGCCGCGCGAGCGGATTGCCCCCGAGTCGCTCCGGCAAGGCTTTCACGAGTTGGACAGCCAGCGGATGGCGAACGTCTTTGCCTCGACCGACCAAGGGAAGACCTGGACGTTTCGCGGCGGCGTGCTGTTTCCCGACACGCAATTCGACGAGCACATGATCGTCGAACTCAAGGACGGCCAGTTGTGGATGCTGGCCCGGACCAAGTACGACATCGCCGAAAGTCGCTCGTCGGACGGCGGCCGCACGTGGAGCCCGGCCCAGAAGTCGGGCATCTCGAACCCGAGCGCGCGGTTCTTCATCCGCCGGCTGAAGTCGGGCCGGTTGTTGCTGGTAAAAAATGGTCCACTCGACGAGCGGATTCCGCGCCGATCGCACCTGACGGCCTTCCTGTCGGACGACGATGGCAAGACCTGGCGCGGCGGGCTGCTGCTCGACGAGCGCGCCCAGGTGAGCTATCCCGATGGCTTCGAAGCGCCGGATGGTTTGATTCACATCGCCTACGACTGGAACCGGCATACCGACGCCGAAATCTTGCTGGCCCGATTCCGCGAAGAAGACGTGCTGTCGGGCCAGTTCGCCTCGGCTGGCGCCAAGCCGCGCATGCTTATTAACCGGGCGACCGGCCCCAAGCACGTGCCACCGTCGATCACGCCGGACGCGGCCTGGACCAAGCAAGTCGCCGAGGACGCCAAGCAAGACCGGACCACGGTGGCGTACGACGGTGTGAAGCCAAACAGCATGGTCTGTGACACGACGCTGCGCGAGTTGCCCGACGGCACGTGGGCGCTCTACATGTTGGCCGGCGGCGACTTTGAACCGTCGCCCGAGAACTACACCGGCCTGACGCGCAGCAGCGATCAAGGGCGCACTTGGAGCACGCTCGAACCGGTCGACCTGGGCTTTCCGCGCTCGGGCACGACGCTGGGGCAAGGCCCGACGGAACTGATCGTCCGCAACGGGCGCTGCACGCTCTTCTTCTCGACCCATAGCCAGACCTGGGGCGTGAACTGGCGCTCGTGGATGATTCACAGCGACGATTCGTGCCGCACTTGGAGCAAGCCCGAGCCGCTGCCGGGACGACTGGCGAACTTCACCTTCATTCGCAATCACATCGTCACGCGCGATGGCAAGATCATGGTCCCGTTCCAGCACTATGAAGGCCCTCCCGAGGGGACGCCAGCGCCCGAGCCCGAGGAAAAACCCTGGCACAAGACGCTGCGTCATTACGTGAGCAACCCACGGAATGGCGTGCTCATCAGCAACGACAACGGCCAGACGTGGAGCGAGCACGGCAACGTGCGACTGGTCCCCGACGTGCGCTATCACGGCTGGGCCGAGAACAATATCGTCGAACTTGGCGGCAAGCGGGTGGCCATGATCATCCGCGGCGATCGCCTGGGAGGAATGCTGTACATCGCCAACTCGAGCGATGGCGGGCTGACCTGGCCCGAGTTTGCCAGCAAGACCGACATCCCGAACCCCGGCAGCAAGGCCACGCTCTATTCGCTGGGGAACAACCGCGTGGTGATGCTGCACAACCCCAACCCGAAGCATCGCAGCCCCATGGCGCTGTGGATCAGCTTCGACGGAATGAAGACCTGGCCCTATCAGCGCGTGCTGGTCCCCGAGTCGAGCGACGGCCCGAAGGGGCGGCTCAACTATCCCGATGGCTTTGTCAGCAAGGATCGCCAGTGGCTCCACTTTGCCTACGACGACAATCGCCACCGGGCGGTGGTCTATTCAGCTAAGCTACCGCCGCCGGAGTGAGGGTAAGACTCGCCACGGAGGCACTGAGGGACGGAGGGTTGCACGGAGATGGTTTTGTCCGTTGTCCGTGGTCCGTTGTAGGGAGATTGCTGAATGGCGAAGAATGAGGTGGGGCTGGCCCTTTGCGACGATGCTTAGTGCGAGCGGCACGAGTCAGATGTCTTAAACAACTGACCACGGACTACTGACAACGGACGACTCTCACTAGCAACTCGCAACCAGCAACTATCAACTCCCCGCCCCCATGAAATACTACCTCGTCTTCCCTTTCCTGAGCAGCATCGTGTACGTGCTGGGGGTGATGCTGTTGAAGCAGGTCACCGCCCACGGCATTGGCGTTTGGCGCTCGACCTTCATCTCGAACCTGACGACCGCGCTGGTGTTCGCCTTGCTCTGGCCGTTCGGCGGAGGACCGGTGCTGTATGATCTGTGGTGGCAGCCCACGCTGGTGGCGCTGCTGTTCATTGCCGGCCAGGTGCTGACGTTTCTGGCCCTGGAAGTGGGGGACGTCTCGGTGGCCACGCCGGCCCTGGGGTCCAAGACGATCTACGTCGCCTGGTTCAGCACGCTGGTCATCGGCGTCGCGCTGCCGTGGGAGCTTTGGCTGTCGGCGGTGCTAAGCTTCGCGGCCATCGCGCTGTTGAACCTGGGGGGGAGCGTGCGCGGGCGGCCGCTGCTGACCGTGGCCGTGTCGCTGGCGGCGGCGGCGTGTTACGCCCTGTTCGATGTGCTAATCCAGAAGTGGTCGCCGGCGTGGAGCGCCGGGCGGTTCCTGCCGATCATGTTCGCCATCTCGGCAGTCCTGTCGTTTGGCTTCTTCCCGCTGTTCCACGCGCCGCTGCGGGCGATTCCCCTCAAAGCCTGGCCGCAACTGGGCTCGGGCGTATTCTTCATCGCCTTGCAATCACTGGGGCTGATCACCACGACCGCCGTGTTTGGCGACGCCACCAGCGTGAACGTCATCTACAGCGCCCGCGGGTTGTGGAGCGTGGCGGCCGTCTGGCTGATCGGCCACTGGTTCGGCAACACCGAACGGCACCACGGAGCGGGTGTGTTGGCCATGCGCCTGGCCGGCGCAGCCGTCATGACCGCGGCCATCATCGTGACGCTGATTGATTGGGGGTGAGAAACAGGGCGAGGGGCATGATTCGTCACAAAGCTTGTTCGCGAGGGAGACATTGCCCCATTACAATGGCGAATGGCTGCCTACTCCCTCGATCGCGTCTATTGAGGAATTGCTGGTGAACAAGCGCTGGAAGCGATCGTCTCAGGTACTGGCGATTCTTTCGGTCGGCGCCGCCTTGCTCGGCACGGCCTTCTATTGCTTCGTCATTTTGCCTAACGAGAGATTTCGCGATCACGATTGGATGAGCAACGCTTCGGAAGATGAACTGCGGCAAAACTGTCATTGTGCGCTGCTGGTTCCTGTGGGAAACACACACGACGCCAGTATCGCATTAATACGCATCGGCAACGCCGACTCGGTCCCTTTGTTGATTCGCGCGCTGTGGTATATCGAGCCCCGCGGTACGGACAAAAGCATGTGGGAATGCACGCGCAGTCACTGTGTCGATGCACTTCGCAGCTTGACCGACGAGAAACATGTCACGTACGCGGAGTGGAGCCAATGGTGGGAGGCGGAGGGGCGTCATCGAGATCGCGAGACTTTTTTCCCTCACCAAGACTATACGCATGTTGCCCAGGACGTTTTTGGCCGAAGCGATAGCGATTGAAGCTATTGCGCTGGTAGACGACCGATGGCTGGACACAGTCCGGTAGAGTCCAACAACTGCCCCCCCCTCTTGTCGCTGCGCGACCCGGACAAACGAGTTGTCCGGGCTATCCTGATAAAACAACCTGATTGCCATCCGACGCGTCTTTTGCATTGGGTCCGGCCGGTTCTTAGAATAGCGTCGCACGCCGTTACTGGTTTCGTGTCGCGCGGCTGTTGTTTTCCCTCCTGCCTCGCTTTCGATCATTCCTTTCGATAAGGCATCCTGCTCATGAAGTTCGCTCGTCACACGTTGGCATTGTTGTTGCTCGTTACTTGCGGTTGGGTTTCGACCGGCGCGGCTGCCGAGCCGACCGCCTGGCCCATGCCCGAGTGGAGCGTCGCCAAGCCCGAGACTCAGCAGATGTCGTCGGCCGGGCTCGACCGCGTGGGCCAATGGCTCAAGGAGCACGGCAGCAAGACGGGCCTGGTCGTTCGTCATGGCCGGATCGTTGGCGAATGGTACTTCGACGACGCGACCCAGTCGACGCCGTACCTGGTCTATTCGACGAGCAAATCCTTCGCTAGCACGGCGGCCCATCTGGCCATTGCCGACGGCAAGCTTACGCTCGATAGCAAGGTGGGCGAGTTTGTGCCGGACGTGAAGCCGGAGGCCAAGCGGAACATCACGGTGCGCCAGATCATCAGCATGGACACCGGCGTGCACAACAACAAAGACCTGCACAACATGGACAAGCTGTTCAGCTACGCCATGTACGAAGCCCCGCTCGACTTCGAGCCGGCCGCCAAGTGGGACTACAACAACACCGGGCTCGCCCTGTTAGCGCCGGTGCTCAAGAAGGCGACGGGGCAGGAAGTCGATCAGATTCTCGAGCAGAAACTGTTCGGCAAGATCGGCATTGCCCGCGGCGATTGGACCTGGGAACAGCGCGAAGGTCGCTCGCTCCCCTACTCGGGCCTGCACATCACGGCCCGCAGCCTGGCGCGGTTTGGCTTGCTGTTCCTGAACGAGGGGCGCTGGCAGGACCAGCAGTTGGTCTCGACGGCCTGGGTCAAGGAAGCCACCGGCCCGTCGCAAGAACTGAACAAGAGCTACGGCTATCTCTGGTGGAACAACACCACGGGCAAGTGGAAGGGCGTGCCGGCCGACGCCTATGCGGCGCTGGGACGGTTCGACAACAGCATGCTGGTCGTGCCGAGCTTGGACCTGGTCGTCTTGCGGCAAGTCGGCGACGATACCGCCGGCAACCACAAGATGGACATCGGCGAACTATGGCGTCTGGCCTGCGAGGCCTGCACTGACGCTAAGTGAGGATTAGCCACGGAGGCACGGTGACACTGAGGACTGCACGGAGGAAGAGTGAGAGTGGGGAGACTAAGCACCAATGTCCAAATCCCAATGACCATTGAAAGGCGGGCCGCTAGCCAGCTCGCTCTTGGTCATTGGTCATTCAAAATCCCCTCCGTGCTTCACTCCGTGTCTCAGTGCCTCCGTGGCGAGTCTTACTTCTTCCGCTGGTCCTTCAAACAATCTGGATCCGCCGCGGTGGGTGTGCCGACCAGATCAGCCGGGTGCGTGTACAGATAACGCCACACTGGTTCGTGGGCCAGGTTCCCGGCTGCGTCCTTCACCGCCGCGCTGCCCGGCGTGACCGAACTGTGGGCGCGCTTGGCGTCGTTCTTCACGTCCCCGTCGCTGATCAGCCGCCGCGAGTTCTCGTACGGGGGCGAGGTCCGGTCGACGTTCACGATGGGCCCGAATTGGTTCAGCCCCAATAACTCCCACGATCGGCAGTAATGGTCGTCAACCCAGCCGGTGTCCAGTACGTGGCTGAAGCCGAAGAACCGGTTCTTGGGCGTGGCCGAGGGCAACGCCTGCCAGGTTTCAAGCTGATCGCGCGGGCCACACAACATCACCACGCGATCGACCTGCTTGTACAAGGCAAACCGCGCCGCCGTGGTCGAGCCGTGCGAGCTGCCCGAGATGATCACACGGTCCCAGCGCACGCCGTTGCCGTCGTCGGTCAGAAAGTAATCCCATCGCGCTTGCGGGTGCGTCTTGGCCAGATGGCGTAGGAACTGCCGCGCCCGCTCCATCATCCCGTCGGGCTGCGGAATGTCGACCGCGGTGCTGAAGTCCTGGCCGGTGGCCGCTTCGAGGCGAATCTTCCCCAGGTACTTGTCGTCGTCCGGGGGGGCCTGCTTCGAGAGCTTGCCGAACCAGCCGTTCGCGTAGTGGACCTGGATCGAGTGCAGCCCATAGCTGCTGGTCCGCTCGAACAGCGGCTTGCTATACCCCATCAGCCAGATCACCAGCTTGCCTTCGGAGGGCACCCGAGTGTCGACCACCGCGACCTCGGTATCGGCCGACTTGCCGCCGCGCGTGAAGACAAAGTCGATCTCCGGATGTTCCTTGGCCCGCGGGTCGAGTTCGCTAGCCCGGGCCTTCAACTCGTAGGCTTGCGGCTGTGGGTCTTTGAGCACCAGCGCCGGCTCGACGGCGTTCAGCGTCAAGGGAAAGATCAAAACGAATGCGACGGCGACGAGGGTGCGTGGGCAGGTCACGATGAATCTCGCTGGAGGTGAGACGAACAGGCAAAATACGCCACAGAGACACTGAGGCACAGAGGGCTACACGGAGTAAGTATCAAGGTATTGGAACCAAGCACCAATGTCCAAATCCCAATGACCAATAAAATGTGGCACGTTGCCGGCGCACTTTTGGTCATAGGTACTTGGGCGTTGGCCATTCATCGTTCCCTTCCGTGCAAACCTCCGTATCTCTGTGCCTCCGTGGCTAGTCTTATCCGCCGTTGGCATCGGCCGTCCCATCAGGCTAGACTAATCGACGACACGCCCGGTTGTCCCTTCCCCTGCTTTCCGCCGCCCCGCCCTAGGAGCCCGCTATGCCTCGCACGTCCACGAGCCATCGTCGTCTGTTCTTGAAGCAAGCTGCCGCCACGTTCGCCTTGCCCATGTTGGCCACTGGCGCGCTGGCGGCCCCGACCAATCGGCGCGTGCGGCACGCCAGCTTTGGCGCCGGGGGCATGGCCAAGGCCGACTTGACCGCCATCGCCTCGCATCCGCAGGTCGATCTGGTGGCTGTGGCCGATGTCGATTCCCAGCGCCTGGCGGCATTGCAAAAAGAACGACCCACGATTCGCGTCTATCAAGATTGGCGCGTGCTGCTCGACAAGGAAGCCGGCAATTTGGACTCGGTGAACGTCTCGACCCCCGATCACATGCACGCGCCGATCGCCGCCAGCGCCCTGGAGCGCGGCTTGCACGTCTATGGCCAAAAGCCGTTGACGCACAACGTCAGCGAGTCGCGCCGGCTGACCGAGTTGGCCCGTCAGCACAAGCGAATTACCCAGATGGGCATTCAGGTCCATTCGAGCGTCGAGTATCGCTCGGCGGTCGAGCTGATTCAGTCGGGCGCGATCGGTCTGGTCAAGGAAGTTCACACCTGGTCGAACAAGAACTGGGGAGACGACACGGCGCGCCCCGACCGATCGGACCCGGTGCCCGAGTCGCTCGATTGGGACGGCTGGCTGGGGGTGGCCGAGGCGCGGTCGTTCATCGGCAGCGGGTATTATCACCCTGGCAACTGGCGCAAGCGGCTCGACTTCGGCACTGGCACGTTCGGCGACATGGGCTGCCACATCTACGACCCGGTCTTCAAGGCGCTGGCCCTGACCGCGCCGGTTTCGGTTCGATCCGAAGGGCCGACGCCCAACACGTTCAACTGGGCCAACAACGCCGTGGTCCATTACACCTTCCCGCGGACCAGGTTCACGGCCAACGACACGGTCACGGTCACCTGGTACGACGGCGATCAGCGCCCGCCGCAAGAGATTCAATCGCTCGCCGGAAGCAAGCTGCCGGGGCAAGGCTCGATCTTCATCGGCGCCAAGGGGGTGATGGTGCTGCCGCACGTGGGGAAGCCGATCTTGCTGCCCGAGAGCGATTTCCGCGATTACGCGCTGCTGAAGCTTGAACCGATCAACCACTGGCACCAGTTCGTCGATGCCGTGCGCGGCGAGCCAGTGACCACGACGGCAGGTTTCGACTATTCCGGGCCGCTGACCGAAGCGATCTTGCTCGGCGGCGTGGCGTCGCGCTTCCCCAAGGAGACGCTGCAATGGAATGCCGCGGCCTTGCAGTTCACCAATCGGCCCGAGGCCAATCGTTTTCTGTCGCGCAAATATCGGCCCGGGTTCGATCTGACCGTTAAGTCGTAGGACGCGATGGTGGTGCAGTAGTTGAAAAGATTAAAGGGTAGCACCGACAACTTGTTGTCGGTGTCGCGCAGCGACAAGAGGGGAATGGAAAACGCTCCCGATCCCTCTTGCGGCTGCGCCGCCCGGACATGCAAGTTGTCCAGGCCACCCGGTTAGTGCCAAGAAATAACGTCCCCATCCCGCCAAGGAATCGTCATGTCCCTCGCACGTCGTCGGTTTTTGCAATCGGCCGGGGCCGCGGCCTCGGGTTTGGCGCTCGGCTCGTCGTGGCTATTGGCGGCCGAGACGCCGGCGCCGTCGTTTACGTTTGCTCACTTGACCGATATTCACGTCCAGCCCGAGCGCGGGGCGGTCGAGGGGTTCAAGCAGTGCATCGCCGCGGTCAACCGGTTGCCGGTGCGCCCTGATTTTGTGATCACCGGTGGCGACCTGATTATGGACGCCCTGGCCGTTGACCGCGACCGGCTTGACTTGCAGCTAAAACTGTTCGACGAGTGTTGCCGCGACTTTGAATTGCCGGTGCATCACACGATTGGCAATCACGACGTGGTCGGCTGGGCCGACAAGGCCAAGATCGGCAAGAGCGATCCGACCTACGGCAAGCGGTTGTTCGCCGAGCGCTATGGTCAGGGGCGAACCTATCGCAGCTTTGACCATCGGGGCTGGCACTTCATCTTGCTCGATTCGATTGGCCAGCAACCTGGCAGCGATGAATACATGGGCCTGGTCGACGACGCCCAGATCGAATGGCTGAAGGGTGACTTGCAAAAGGTCGGCGTCGCGCGGCCGATCGTGATCGTCACGCACATTCCGTTCTATTCGACCTGGCATCAGGTGGTGGCCAGCCCGACCGCGCCGCAGAATCCCAAGTCGCTGATCGACAACAGCCACGTGTTCCGCAAGCTGTTGAAGCCGTACAACGTCAAGCTGGTCCTCAGTGGCCACGGCCACGTCCGCGAGCGGATCGAAATTAGCCGCCAGACGCACATCCAGTCCGGCGCGGTCAGCGGCGCGTGGTGGCGGGGGCGCATTGAAGGAGACGCCGAAGCCTACGGCGTCGTCACCTGCCACGCCGACCGCTTCGACTACCGGTACGAAACCTACGGCTGGGAATCGCGGCCAGCGTGAGCCGTCACCGTGCGGCGGCGGCAATCATGAACTCGGGTAGCCCGGACAACTTGTTGTCCGGGTCGCGGTAGCGACAAGAGGGTTCGAGCGCCGCGCCGACTTGGCAATTCGATCTTTTCCCGATCCCTCTTGCTGCTGCGCAACCCCGACAAACGAGTTGTCGCGGCTACCCCGTAGCGAAGCGTTTGCGTTCACTCATCCCGTCCCGCCTGAAAAGTCGGCTCAATTCTCCTTGCTTGCTACTTGCCGCTCCAGAGGGCATCATAAGGGGCGAGCGGGCAAGGCTTTCGGCTTGCCCGGCGGCTCGCTGGCTTTGGATCGAAGCGACGCGGCATGCTGCGAACCTGGCATCAGATCGTTTGGGCCAATGGACGACCGTGTGGCGCGCGTTTTCCACGTATCGCGCGAGGCGCGGTCGTGCTGTCGACAATCGTCGTCACATTCGTCTTCTCGTACCACGCGCCGACTGCCAACGCTGACGATATCGTTGTCGGCATGTCGGCCGCCTTCACCGGCGCATCGCGCGGGCTAAGCATCGAACTCTACCGCGGCTCGGTCGCTTACTTTGACAGCGTGAACGAAGCCGGCGGCATTCAAGGGCGCAAGCTCCGCATCCTGCCCTATGACGATGGCTACAACCCCACGCCCGCCATCGAGAACACCATCAAGCTGATCGAGCAAGACAACGTCTTCCTGCTGTTCGACTACATGGGCTCGCCGACGACGACGCGGGTGCTGCCGCTGTTGAAGATGTTCCACGACAATCACCACGAAGTCTGCTTGTTCTTTCCTTTCACCGGCGCGCAGCCCTCCCGACAGCAACCGTACAACCGCTTTGTGTTCAATCTGCGGGCGTCATACCATCAGGAGACCGCGGCGCTGGTTGACCACTTTGTCGAAATCGGACGTCGCCGAATCGCGGTCTTTTACCAGGTCGACGCCTACGGCCGGGCCGGCTGGGACGGCGTGCGACAAACGCTGGCCAACTACGATGAACAGGGGAGCCGCATCGGACACCGCGTCGACAGCGGGCGCGAGCCGTTGCGCATGGTGGCCGAGGCCAGCTATCGCCGCGGCACCAACTATCGCGAGGGGATGCGGGCGCAGGTCGAGTTGCTGCGCGCTGGCAAGCCCGACGCCATCATCTCGGTGGGCACCTACGAAGCCTGCGCCGCCCTGATCCGCGAGGTGCGCAACACCGGCTGGGACGTGCCCATCGCCAACGTCTCGGGGGTCGATAGCGAGAACCTGCTGAAATTGCTGCTCGAAGCGGGTGGATCCTCGGGGCGCGACTACACCACGAATCTGATCAATTCACAGGTCGTCCCCAGCTACCATGACATGTCGCTGCCGGCCGTGATTGAATATCGCGCGCTGATGGACCGGCTGAAGCCGACGCCACCGAAGCATCTGCTCGACCAGCCCTATGACGCGCCCCCGTACAGCTACATCAGCTTCGAGGGGTATCTGAACGCCAAGCTGCTGACGCGCATCCTCGAAAAGATGGGGACCGAACTGAAGCAATCGCGAGTGCGCGACGTGACCGAGGCGCTGGGCGAAGTTGATCTGGGGATCGACGTGCCGGCCTCGTTGAGCCCCCACCGGCATCAAGGGCTCGACAAGGTTTACTGCACGACGGTCTTGAACGGGCGGTTTGTGCCCCTTAGCGACGAAGATTGGCAAAGGTGGAAGCCATGAGATCGTCGCGACTGTTCAGCAAGGCACTGGTGTTGCTGGTGCTGCTGTTCGGCATCACCACCTTGGCCATCGCGGTCTACTCGGCGCGGATGCTGGATGCCCACCTGACTCGCGAATATGAAAGCAAAGGGCGGGCCATCGCCAACAGCGTGGCCAACGCAGCGGTCGAGTTGATGTTGTACCGCGACGCCGCCACGATCCAGACGATGATCGACCAGTACTTGGAAGAAGGGAAAATTCAGGGCGTATCGTACATCCTGGTGCTCAATGCGCGGAACGAAATCGTCTCGCATACGTTCGCCCCCGGCGTGCCGCCGCAGTTGCGGAGCCTGGAAACCCACAAGCACCAGACCACGGTCCAGCGGGTCGACATTCCCAGCCTGGGAAGCTTTATCGACATCTCGGCGCCGATCTTGGCCAGCGAGTTGGGGACTGTCCACGTCGGCATGGACTACAGCCTAATCCGCCGTTCGATCGGCGGCGCGACCGTGCGGCTGGCCGTGTTGATGTCGGTGATCTTCGTCTTGAGCGTGATGGCGGCGTATCTGTTGATGCGCAAGATCGCCCAGCCGCTGAATCAACTGACGCGCAGCGCCAACCGCTTGGCCACGGCCGATTCGCTGGGCCGCGCCGTAGCCGAGGCCAGCGACGAGCTAACCTCGATCGCGTCGTCCACCGACGAGGTCGGGCAACTGGCGCAGTCGTTCCAGCACATGGCCCGCGAGCTGTCCAAACGCGAACAGCGATTGTTGCAGGCCGAGCGCTCTTTGCGACAAAGCGAAGCTCACTTCCGCTCGCTGATCGAAAACGTCAGCGACGTAATCTTCAAGCTCGATCGTCAAGGGGTGGTGGTCTATGCCAGCCCGTCGGCCCGGCGCGTGTTCGGACTGGCCCCCGAGGAGTTGGTCGGCCAGTCGCTGGCGTCGTATGTACACGGCGATGACCAGGAGCGCTGGCGGCAGTGTCTGGCAGCGGCCCAAGATCGCCCCGGCGGCAGCGTGAATGCCGAGCTGCGCGTCAGGCGTCTGGACAACACGTGGCGGTTTGTTGACGCGTCGATCTGCGACCTGTGCCAGAACGTCGAGGTCCAGGGCATCGTCATCAATCTGGGTGACATCACCGAGCGGATGCTGGCCGAGGCGCTGCGCAAAGACATAGAAGCCGCCGAAGCGGCCAGCCGGGCCAAGAGCGAGTTCCTGGCCAATATGAGCCACGAGATTCGCACGCCGATGAACGCGATTATCGGCATGACCGAACTGGTCTTGGGCAGCGAGCTGACCGGCAGCCAGCGCGAGTACCTGACCATGGTGCTCGAGTCGGGCGAATCGCTGCTGTTGATCATCAACCAGATTCTCGACTTCTCGAAGATCGAGGCCGGCAAGATCGACCTCGACTCACGTCCGTTCCGTCTGCGCGAGCACTTGGGCGACGCGCTCAAGTCGGTGGCCGTGCGAGCCCACGGCAAGAACCTGGAGCTCACTTATCATGTCGCCGCCGATGTCCCCGACTTTGTCGAGGGCGATCCAATCCGCCTACGCCAGATCGTTGTGAACTTGCTGGGCAACGCCATCAAGTTCACTGAACAAGGCGAGGTGGTGCTGGACGTCAGTTGCGAGTCGCATTACGACAACGCCTCGCGGCTTCACTTTGCCGTCTCGGACACCGGCATCGGCATTCCCCCCGAGAAGCACGCCGCGATCTTCGAGGCCTTTGAACAGGCTGACAACTCGACCACGCGCCGCTACGGCGGCACCGGGCTGGGGCTGGCCATCTCGATGCGGTTGGTGTCGCTGATGGGGGGCAAGCTGTGGGTCGAAAGCACGCCCGGGCAAGGGAGCACCTTCCATTTCACGATCCCCCTCACGCTGGCCGAAGGCGAGCCCCCCGACACGCGCGAGCATATGGTCAAAGTTCGCGGGCTACGCGTGCTGGTCGTGGACGACAACGCCACCAACCGACGCATCCTGCGCGAGATGCTTGTGAATTGGCAAATGGACGTAACGGCCGTGTCCGGGGTGGTCGAAGCGCTCGAGGCGCTGCGCGACGCCGACCAGTCGGGCGAGCCCTTCGCGCTGATCTTATCGGATATGCACATGCCCGACTTCGACGGCTTTGCCCTGGCCGAGCAGGTGGGCAAGCGGCCGGCCGAGCACCAGCCGATTATCCTCATGCTGACCAGCGGCGACCGCGCCGGCGACCGCGAACGGAGCCAAGAGCTGGGCATCGCTTCCTACCTGCTCAAGCCGGTCAAGCCTTCCGAGTTGTTCGACGCGATGGCCCTGGCGATCGATCGCGTCCGAGCTCCCGAGCACGTGTCGGTGCCGACGAAACCCGCGGTCGAGTTGTGCGAGACGCCGCTGTCGATCCTATTGGCCGAAGACAGCGTCGTGAACCAGAAGCTAGCGCTCGGCCTATTGACCACGCGAGGCCACCGACTGACCATTGCCAACAATGGTCAAGAAGCGGTCGATCTGGCGGCGCGGCACACATTTGACTTGATTCTGATGGATGTACAGATGCCGACGATGGACGGCTTGCAAGCCACGTCGATCATTCGCCAGGCCGAGCTGAACACCGACCGACACATTCCGATCATCGCCATGACGGCCCACGCCATGATGGAAGACCGCGACCGGTGCCTGGCCGCCGGCATGGACGGCTATATCTCAAAGCCAGTGCGGGCCAACGAGTTGTTCGCCGCGATCGAAAAGCTGCACTGCGGCGGGCCAGCGCCGGCGGTCGAAAGCAGCGCCTCGTCGAACAGTGGAACGTACGACCACGACCACGCCTTGTCGGTCGCCGGCGGAGATATCGAATTGCTACAAGCGGTTGCCGACGCCTTTCGCGAGGAAGGGCCGCGGCTATTGCAAGAGATTCGCAACGCCATCATGCGCGACGACCGCGCCGCCTTTCGCCGCGTGGCGCACACGCTGCGGGGCAATTGCCGGACGTTCGGCTGTGTGGCCGGGGTCGAAACGGCTACTCGGCTAGAAGACATCGCCAGGCAAGAGGAAGATACGCTGCAAAAAGGGGCGGAACTAGTGACATGCCTCGAGCGGCAAGTCTTTCAGCTTTGTGAACGCCTGGGGAGTCTAGGAAACGGCAATGGAACGTGAAACCACCTGGCGGAAATACGCAATGAACCGGACACGATTGCTTTGCTGTCTGATTGCCGCGGGATGTTTCGCGGCCGATTCGGCGTCGACCCAGCATCGGCTCATCACGCAAGGCAATGGCAAGCTGGCCATCGTCACGGGGGGCGGAGCGATCGAATGGGAAATACCCTGGGGCGGCATTCATGACCTGCACGTCCTCCCCTCGGGCAACGTGATGGTGCAACAAGGGGCGTCCAAAGTCGTCGAGATCGACATCGCCAAGAAGGCCGTCGTGTGGACCTACGACAGTGCCACAAGCAACGGCAACCAGGGACGCCGCGTCGAAGTTCACGCGTTTCAGCCCCTGGACGCCGACCGGGTGATGATCGCCGAGAGCGGCGCGGCGCGGATCATCGAGGTCGACCGCGCGGGCAAGCTGCTGCACGAAGTGAAGCTGAAAGTCGACCACCCCAACCCGCACACCGATACACGCCTGGCCCGCAAGCTGGCCTCGGGCAACTATTTGGTCTGTCACGAAGGGGACGGCGTCGTGCGCGAATACTCCCCCGCGGGAGAAATCGCCTGGGAGTATCCAGTGCCGTTGTTCGATCAACAGCCCCGCGGCGGCCACGGACCCGAGGCGTTTGGCAACAAGGCGTTCGCGGCCGTGCGAATGCCGAGCGGCAACACGCTGATTGCCACGGGCAACGGCCACAGCGTGCTGGAAGTCACCCCACGGAAAGAGATTGTCTGGTCAATCAAGCAGAAAGACCTGCCGGGCATTACGCTGGCATGGGTAACGACGCTCGAAGTCTTGCCCAGCGGGAACTATGTGATCGGCAATTGCCACGCCGGGCCGGGGCAGCCGTTGTTGATCGAAATCGATCCCAAGACCAAAAAGGTTGTCTGGCAGTTCAACGAGTTCGATCGCTTCGGCAATTCGGTTTCGAACTCGCAACTGCTCGATACCAGCAGCGCGACGCTGCGGTGATTACTTTTCGCCACTGGCAACATTTCGGTACGTCGCTTCAAAGTCAGCCAGTCGCCGGTAGTCCTCGTACAGCCCGTCGTACGTGCGCCGCTGCGAACGATCGGGCTTATAGACCGCCGCCGTCCCCGGCTTTGCCGTCGCCATCGCGCGAATGGCCGCCTCGGGCGAGCAAAACGCGCCGGCCGCCAGCGCCCCCAAAATGGCCGCGCCGAGCGCCGGCCCTTGCTTGCTCGGGTGAACGACCACCGGCTCGCCCAACACGTTGGCATAGACTTGCACGACCAACGGGTTGTGATGCGGCAGGCCACCGGTGGCGATGAACTTCTTCACCGGCACGCCTCCGTCGCGCAGCAGCTCGACAATCCAGCGCACGCCAAACGCCGACGCTTCCACCAGCGCCCGATAAAGATGGGCCGGCCCGTGATGCAACGCCAAGCCGCGGAACGCGCCGCGCAGCGAGCCGTTCATCAACGGCGTGCGGCAGCCATTGAGCCAGTCCAGGCATTGCACCCCTTCGGCCCCGGCCGGCAGTGCCGCGGCTGCTTGACTCATGGCATCGAAATCGCGCTGACCCGTCAACCGTCGCAGCCAGTCAAAGGCGTCACCCACGGCCGCTTGACCTGTTTCGTATCCCACCAGCCCGGGCAAGATGCCATCGCGCACGATGCCCGCCACGCCGGGCACGAAGCGCTCGACTTCGCTGTTGAGCATGTGACACGAGCTGGTCCCCAGCACCATCACCAGCGTGCCCGGCTCGGCCGCGCCGGCGCCCGGCACGCCAGCGTGGGCGTCGATGATCGCAGCGCTGACGGGCGTTCCCTCGCGAAGGCCCAGCGTCTTGGCCGCCGCGCGCGTCAAGCCACCTGCCGTGGTCCCCGGCGCCAGCAATCGGCCGGGCTTTTTATCGGCCACGACGCGGGCGAACTTAGGATTCACCGCCCGCAGGAACGCCTCGCTGGGATAGCCGTCGGTCGCGCTCCACATTCCTTTGTAGCCGGCCTGGCACGTCGAGCGCGGCAACTCGGCCGCCGGCCCGCCGACCAATTGCCAGACAAGCCAGTCCCCGGCTTCGAGCCAGACGTCGGTGGCCGCATAGGCTCGCGGCGCATGCTCCAACGTCTCGAGCATTTTCGGAAAGAACCACTCCAAACCGATCACGCCGCCGTAGCGCGCCAGGAACGCTTCATCGCGCCGCCGGGCGACTTCATTGATGCGGTCAGTCTGGGCTTCGGCCCCGTGATGCTTCCATAGCTTGGGCCAGGCCAGCGGCTCGTCGACGAACTCTTCCAGCAAGCAGAGCGGCGTGCCGTCGCCTTTGGCCGGCAACATCGTGCAACTGGTGAAATCGACTCCCAGGCCGATCACTGCCTCAGGCCTAGCCTGGGCCGACTTGATCGCCCCGCGCACGGCGCGAGCGGCCGAGCGGAGCCAGTCGCTGGGATGTTGCAACGCATAATGTGGCGGCAGCCGGCGCGTGCCGCCGGGCAAGGTCTCGATCAATTGGCCATGCTGGTACGACGCGCTGACGCTGGCCCGCTCGCGGCCGTGCAGATCGACCAGCAAGGCGCGCACCGCCTCGGTGCCAAAGTCGAGCCCCAGGGCGAGGGAATCAGACATTCCGCGACTCTTCAACATGGGGTGAATGAAGCGGTGATGCGTGAACACCCCTCCCTTGCAGGGAGGGGCTGGGGGAGGGTAGAGACGTTCATGGTCGGTAACGCGTCTACCCTCACCCGCTGCGCTACGCTCCGCGACCTCTCCCTGGGAGGGAGAGGTGTTGATCGCCAAATGCAGCTTACTCCGGCCAAGCGCCGTCGCGCATCTCGCGCAATGTCAGCTTCGCCGGGTCGACCACCACGTGCTTCACTCGTTGCCGCTTCCAGGTATAGGTAAGATGCACGCGCCCGTCGCGGGTTTGAATCACCGCCGGGTAACTATACTCGCCCGGCGTGTTTTCCAGGACCAATGCCGCTTGCCAGTGCTTGGTATCGCTCGACACGGCCACGTTCAGCGGCGAGCGCCCCTTGGCCGTGTGATTGTAAACCAACAAGTGCCGGCCATCGACCAGCGTCAGCGCATCGGTCCCCGAGTTCGGATTCGGCAGCGCCGTCAACGTCATTTCGCCCCAGGTCCGCCCGGCGTCGTTGGACTCGATGCGGAAGACCTTGCCTTGTTTTGTGCGTCCCAGGGCCGCCAATTGTTCCCCACCAAGCAACAAGATGCTGGGCTGAATCGCCCCGATCTGGCGACCATCGTTCACTGCCGCGGTGGCCGACCAGGTTTTGCCTCCGTCGGTGCTGCGCTCAAAGTGTACGCGCCAGCCGTCATGCTCGGTGCTGGTCGGGGACAGGAGATCGCCGCTGGCCAATTGCACCGGCTTGTTCTTGATCGGTCCATAGATTCCCTGAGGTAGTCGCTCGGCCGCGCTCCACGTCGCGCCGTCGGCGCTGGTGCGCACCTCGCCCCACCAAGGACTCGGGCCGGCGCCAACCTTGTAGAACAAGAACAGCGGGCCAGTCTTGGGCTGAAACAAGACCGGATTCCAGCACGGATAGCGCGAGCCGTCCGATTGAATACCGTTGGCAACTTCGACCGGCGCGGTCCATTTGCCGTCGATGAGGCGCGAAAACCAAATGCCGACGTCGGGCTTCCCTTCGGCGGTGCCGCCGAACCAAGCCGTCACCAACTGGCCGTTGCGCGTTTCAACAATGGTCGACGCGTGGCAACTGGGAAACGGCGCGGTCTCGTAAATGAACTCCGAGGTCACGACCGCCGGGTTCTCGGCGCCTACCGCGGCGGCCTGGCCCAAGACTACGGTCCCGACGATCAGCCACACGAGCGTCTGCATGCGTTGCTCCTCGCTGCGATGATGTGATTGGCGACTATGGTCCGGCGGCGGCCGAGCGCGGGTTGCGCAGAAAGTAGAACCGGCCGTCTTCCGCGCCGCCGAGGAAGTCAGGCACGCCGTCCCCGTCAAAGTCGACGACCGTGGGGCTGACGTCGTGCCCTTCGATGTTCTGCTTGGCCAGCGAGCCCTGCCGTGCGAACTGCCACGTGCCATCACGCCGGCCGACTTGCGCCAGCAGATCGGCATTGGCCGAGTTCAACAAGAAATCGAACTGGCCGTCTCCGTTCCAGTCGGCAACACACAGCTTGCGGCGTCCGCTGCCGCCGGCGGTCTTGGCGTTCAGGCGCAGCGGCTCGTTTTTCTCGTCACAGAACGCCCGCCGCGGCGCGAGCAAGATCAGCCCTTGCCCCTCGCGAACCCGCTCGAACAGCGCCAGATAGCCTTCCTGGTCCAACATGGCCAGATCGTTCAAACCGTCGCCGGTAAAGTCGTGAACCACGGGCGTGGTCCGCCATTGCGTGACAAGTTCCTTGCCGCGCGGCTGCCACCAGGTCCAAGCCGGCTTGGGTGTGGCGCTGGGCCACCCGACATCGAGCGGCTGCGACGGCGCTAGCTTGGGCGTCGTGCGCGAACCGACATTTCGTAGCCATTCGACGCGCCCTAGGATCGAGTTGTAAACAATGTCCAGCCGGCCGTCGTGGTCCCAATCGGCCACGCTCAACGTGGTGTAGCCCCACTTGGCTTCAGCCGGGCCTTGGATGCTGCCGTTTGGACCGGCCATGACGCGGAACGGTCGACCTTCAACCTCCAATCGGTGTGGCGCTGCCCAGCGCGGAGACGCGACCTTCGGGCCGCTCAGGTTCTCGAACCATTCGATGTAGCCGGAGGTATTGCCCGAGACGATGTCGATGTCGCCGTCGCCGTCCCAGTCGCAACCGACCGGCGTGGCCAACGCGCCGCACTTGAGCGTGTCGGCTTGCTGCTGAAAATATCGTGGCGATGCAAACGTCGGCGTGCGATCCTCGGCCAGCGTATTGACATTTTCGACAAACGCCACGCGGCCGTCCTCGTCGCCGACGATCAAATCCAAATCTCCGTCCCGATCCCAATCGAACGCCACGGGGACGATCATCTCGAGATCCATCGCCAGGCGATCGCCCCGTTGGTCGCGCAACTTGCGACCGGCCGCATACTTCGGAGCGGTGCGCGTGCCGACGTTCTCGAAATAGGTGAAGCCATCCAGAAACTCACCGCACAGCAAGTCCAGATCGCCGTCACCGTCCCAGTCGGCCAGATTCGGCGACGGACAGCCGAACGTATCGACCGGTTTGCCCTCGGCTTCGATCAAGACCGGCTCGGCGTACTTGGGCGCGGCCAGCGTGCCGGTGTTCTTCACCCAATAGACAAAGCCGTGCAACGGGCCGTTGGTCCAGCGCCCCGTCGCGTCCCAAGCGTCGTCCCAGCCATACGCGCTCCAATCTTCGATGCCCACGATCAAGTCGACGATGCCGTCGCCGTCGTAATCGGCCAGCCGCCATTGGTTGTGGCGAATCTTGGGCCCCTTCGGTTGCGAACCGATCGGCTTGTGAAACTTGACATCGAGCGGCAACGCCACGCGATTCTCGATGCCACGCTTGACGAAGTCGGGATACACGAACCCCGGCGACAAGACCTGCATCCGCCCATCGACGTAGCTGGGCATAATATACGTGACCGTGGCGCTCAAGCGCCGGCCCGGCGCGAACACCGGCATGGCGTTCTGGGCGGTGTCGCCCGAGCGATTCTCGAACAGCCAGACGCCGTTCGACGGCTTGTCGGGACAGGACACGATCAGGTCGAAATCGCCGTCACTGTCGGCATCGCACGGCACGGGCCAGGCCCACAGCCCTACCCCCAGGTCGACGACCAGGCCGGGATTGTTGTACGGCAGACGTTCGAGCGTCTGGGCGTCGGTGCGCTGCGCCAGCCCGAACATGACCGCAGCCGCGAATAGTGTCATCGCAACGCGGTTTAGCATGATTGCCCCACCTGATCGTTCGATACTGCAATCGGGGAAGTGATGCGTCGCAAGATCGCGCCGACCCGAGCGCGAAACGCCTCGTCAACCGGCGTGGCATACGGAACCGCCAACAGATCGTTGCATTCGCACCGCAAAGCCAACGCTGCCTTGAGGCCGCGCGTGACGCCTAGCGCGTCGTCGCTCAGTTTATACAGCTCGCCAATCTGCCGCGCCGCCGCCAAAAGCTGATCGACGCGTGCCACGTCGCGAGCCTGGGCGGCCTTGGCCAACTGCACGAACAGCTCGGGCTCCAAGTTCGCCCCTCCGGCCACGCCGCCGTCGCCGCCGGCCACGATCGCCTCGGCGGTCAACAACTCGGGGCCAATCAAGAACGTCCAGTCGGGACGCAGCGCTCGCAAACTCAGCAGCCGGCGGAAGCGAGCAAAGTCGCCTGAGCTATCCTTGATGCCGATAATGTTTTCGATGTGGGTCAGCGCTTCGGCCGATTCGTAGGTGATGTCCGCGCGGACACAGGCCGGCATGTCATACAACACTAGCGGCAAGGGCGAGGCCTCGGCCAGTTGCTCGAAGTAAGCCGTCACGTCCGCCGGCCGCGGAGCAAAGTACAACAACGGCGCGGCCACAATCGCGTCGGCGCCAGCGGCCAAGGCATGCTCGGCCAGGGCATGCGACTCTCCCATCGCGGAATGAGTCACGCCGACCAGCACCGGCACGCGGCCGTCGACCAACTCGCAAGTGGCGTCGATCACTTCGCGCTGCAATCGGCCCGACAGCGTCGGCCCTTCGCCGGTGGTTCCCAGTGGGAAAATGCCCGACACGCCGGCCGTGACCAGCCGCTCGATCAATCGCGCCAGGGCGGCGCGGTCGAGCCGATCGGGCTCGGCGAGTGGAGTGATGATTGGCGGAATGATTCCTTGCAGTTTTGCTCGCATGGTGGGCTCCGATTAACGGCTGCGCGACTTGGCTTTGCCGGCCGGCTTGTTGGTCGATTTATGTGCGCGGCGTGGAGTGGCTGGCTTCTTGGGGGCGGTGCCGCGCTCGGCTTCGATGCGTTGAAACTCCGCCACCAGGTCGGGCGACATGCCGCGCGGCGTGCCCGTGGCAAGCACCGCGGCGCGCGAATCGAAATGGTCGAGCGCGCGGCGCTTGCTGGCGCCGATGTGATCGCGCATGGCCGCGGCGGCTTGTTCGCCATGGCCGCGCTTGATGGCGTCGAGAACCACGCGGTGATAGCGATGGGTCTCGTCGAGCACGATCGTATCGTGCGCTTGCCGGCGAGCCGCGAAAATACGCGCGAGCAAGCGCGTCTGAGAAACAATGTCGAGCAGGCGGGCATTGTCGGCCGCTTGCAGCAACAGCAGGTGAAATCCTAGGTCCGCTGACAAGAAGCGATTCAAGAGCGGTCCCGACAGGGCATTGCCGCCCGAGTGTTTCAACTCGTCGGCCACGCGACGGACTTCGTTGACCAACCCTTCGAGCCGGGCCAACTCTTCCGGGGCCAGGTTGCCGGCCACCTTGGCGGCGGCATAGGGTTCGAGCGCTTCACGCAGCTCGTACAGCTCGACCAGGTCGCGGCGCGAGACCTCGCGGACCCGGGTGCCGTAGCGGGGCAACTGCTCCATCAGCCCTTCGTGGACCAGTCGGCGAATCGCCTCGCGAACCGGCGTGCGGCTCATGCCCAACTCGGCGGCCAGCGACTGTTCCGAGACGATGCTATGCGGGGGCAATTCCCCGGCGGCCAGCTTGTTGAGCAGGGCTTGATAGGCCCTTTCACGCAGCGCCAGGTCAGCGGGCGGCCCGCCGTTATCGGCGGCCGCAGTGGGGAACGGCAGTGATCGTTTTTTTAGTGACATTCCGGTAGTATACCAATGACACAGCAGCCTGCAAGCAGCTAGAATCGCGGCCAATTCCACCACGGAGACACAGAGAGCACGGAGGAAGACACGGAGGAGGAGAAGGAATAGAGAAAGACGAGACAAGGAAATGACGAAGGACGAAGGAAATGCAATCGTGAAGTCACATTAAGCGGGTGCGATTGGCGAGCGTCTTTGGCCAGCGGTTAACCCATCGCAACCCTCTCCGTGTCTTTCTCTGCGTCCTCTGTGTCTCCGTGGTAATATCTTCGGTCCCCGTCGTGTCGTTGTGCCGTCGCGGTTGGTCTTAATTGAGTTGTATGAGCACCACTATTTCTCAATCACCCCCGAGCGCCCTGCGAACCGCCTGGTTCGTCGTGGCCCTGCTGTGGCCGGTCGCACTGCTGAACTACCTGGATCGGCAGATGATCGCCACGATGAAGTTCTCGGTGATGGAGGAAATTCCCTCGATCGGCAGCGACGACCACTGGGGCTACATGCTGGGCCAGTTCAAATGGGTCTACGCCTTCTGCAGCCCGCTGGGGGGCTACCTGGCCGATCGCTTCAGCCGCCGATACATCATTTGCGCCAGCCTGTTCATCTGGTCCGCCATCACCTGGGCCACGGGTCAGGTCGAAACCTACGACGGGCTGTTGTGGACGCGGACACTGATGGGGATCAGCGAGGCGTGTTACATTCCGGCCGCGCTGGCCTTGATTGCTGAATATCACTGGGGGGCCACGCGCTCGCGAGCCGTCGGCCTGCACCAGACGGCGATCTATGCTGGGATTATTCTCGGCGGCTTTGGCGGCCACGTGGCGGATGCGCCCGACTGGGGCTGGCGCGGCGCGTTCGACTACACCGGACTGGCGGGCGTGATCTACGCCGTGCCGTTGTTGTTCCTGCTGCGCGATGCTCCGTCCGCTCCCGATCAAGTCGAGGAGAAGGCAACTCGACCGCCGTTGCTGACGGCGCTCGGCGAGTTGTTATCGAACCGCTCGTTTTTGTTGCTGGTGGCGTGCTTCACACTGCCTGCCTTGGCTGGGTGGATCGTCAAGGACTGGATGCCGTCGATCCTGAAGGGCAAGTTCGACATCGGCCAAGGCCAGGCCGGCGTGTCGGCCACGCTGTATGTGAACATCGCGTCGCTGGGGGCAGTGTTTGGCGGCGGGTGGCTGGCCGACGCGCTGATGCGCCGCACGCCGCGGGGAAGGATTTACGTCAGCGCGCTGGGGATGACGCTGTTGATCCCGTCGCTGTTCGGCGTGGGCAATTCGTCGACGCTGCCGGTGGCGATTGGCTTTCTCGTCGTGTTCGGCATCGGTTGGGGCTGCTTCGATTGCAACAACATGCCGATCCTGTCGCAGATCACGCGGCCGCAGTTACGCGCCACGGGCTATGGCGTGATGAACCTGGTGAGCATGATCGGCGGCGGCTTTGCCGATTGGGGCTTCGGCGTGTTGCGAACTCGCGACGTGCCGCTCAATTTGATCTTCGGCATCTTCGCGTCGGCGGCCCTGGTATCGATCCTGTTGGTGCTGCTCATTCGAGTCGATCAACAACAGACGCGGTGACGAATGCCGCGGTAACGAACGACTCCAAACGGACAAGCGACAAACATCCCTCCCTTCCAGGGAGGGACTGAGGGAGGGTAAAGACGTCGTAGGCCTAGAATGCGTCGATCTTCGGGCTGATGGACGCATGTTCGTGGAGGGCACCCCGAGTATGGAAGCTGCTCGCGTAGCTGAGCACGTCTACCCTCCCCCCTGCCCCTCCCTGGAAGGGAGGGGTGTTTACGCGTTACGGCGCGGGACGTTTTCGCGTAGGCGGCGATGCCAACCTACGCCAGAATGTCCTTGATCACGCGCCCATGCACGTCGGTCAGGCGGAAGTCGCGGCCCGAGTAGCGGTAGGTCAGTTTCTCGTGGTCCAGGCCCATCAGGTGCAAGACCGTCGCGTGTAGGTCGTGGACATGCACGCGGTTTTCCACCGCGGTCAGGCCGAACTGGTCGGTCGCGCCGTAGCTATAACCACCTTTCACGCCGCCACCGGCGAGCCACGTGGTGAAGCCGTAGTGGTCATGGTCGCGGCCTTTCTGACCTTCGCTGGTCGGCGCGCGGCCGAACTCGCCCCCCCAGATGATCAACGTGTCGTCGAACAGTCCGCGCTGCTTCAGATCTTTGATCAGCGCGGCGATCCCCTGGTCGCAGGCCTTGGCCAGCTTGGTGTGGCCCCCTTCGATTTCGTTGTGGCCGGTGTCCCAGGCGATGTCATAGCCGTCGATCGACAGCGACACCTGCACCACGCGCACGCCGCGCTCGACCAACCGCCGGGCCAGCAGACACCCCTTGGCGTATTCGCTGTCGCCGTACATGTCGAGCGTGGCCTTGGACTCGCCCGAGGTGTCGAACGCGTCGGGAACCGACGCCTGCATGCGAAACGCCATCTCCATCGCCGAAATGCGAGCCTCGAGGCCCGGGTCGTGATGCTCGCGCTCGGCGTGCAGCCGGTTCAAGCGGCCGAGCAACTCGACTTGCTTTTGCTGCGACTCGGCCTCGACGAACTGGTTGCGCAAGTCCTGCATCACCGACTCGGGCGTCATCTTGTTGATGTTCACATAGCAGCCTGCGTAAGCGCCCGGCAGGAAGCTGTTGCCCCAGTTGGCCATGCCCCCGCGAGGCTGGGCGCGCGGCGACATGGCCACGAAGCCCGGCAGGTTCTGATTCTCGGTCCCCAGTCCATACACCATCCAGCTTCCCATGCTGGGCCGGTTCGGCTGCAAGTGGCCGACGTTCATCATCAGCATCGCGCCGGCGTGCTCGGGAATGTCGGTGTGCATCGAGTGGATGAAGCAAATGTCGTCGACGTGCTCGGCCACGTGCGGAAAAATGCTGCTGACGTACTTGCCCGACTGGCCGTACTGTTTGAACTCGAACGGCGAGGGGAACAGGCCGTTCTTGGTGTTGCGGAGCGATTTGCGATCGACCTCGGCGGGGCGCTGGCCGGCGTACTTGGCGATCTCGGGCTTGTAGTCGAACGTGTCGACCTGCGATGGTCCGCCCGGCATGAATAGTTGGATCACGCGCTTGGCCCGGGCGGGAAAGTGCGCGGGGCGCGGCGCCAGGGGTGAGTTGGCCGACGTGGCGGCGAGCAGTTGGCTGTCCTGCATCAACGCGGCCAGCCCCAACGAGCCAAAGCCAGCGCCGATGCGCGAGATGGCATGGCGACGCGAAACAGGCAGCGTAGGATCGCGGTGAAACACGGGACACCTCCTGCGGAGGAAAGCACCAAGGTCCAAGTACCAATGACCAAACTAGCGATGACGCGCGTGCGTCCTCATTGGTCATTGGAGCTTGGTCATTGAGGCTTCCTCAGTTCTGGTACATAAACTCGCTAGCGCTCAACAGCACCTGGGCGTATTGCTCCCAGGGGTTCAACTGCTTTTCATTCGTGACGGCACTGGCCAAAAAATCGCGCCCCAGTTGTAACTCTTCGTCGGTCACCGGTCGGCCGTACAACAACTGATAAGCGTACTCGATGCGCGCCGGGTCGTCCGCACGTTCTTTGTTCAGCCGCGCGGCCAAGGCCTTGGCCCGAGCAATCATGAACTTGCTGTTCATCATGAACAAGGACTGTTGCGGCACGATGCTCGACGTGCGCCCTTCGCTGGTGGCCTTGGGAACCGGAAAGTCGAACGTCCGCAGAAAGCTGTCGGAGTCAAAGGCGTCGCCGTTGCGCGACACGGCGGCGTAAATCGTCCGTCGCGGGCTTTCGGCAATGCTGCGGATCGAGGCGCCCCCCTGTTCCAGTTTCAACTCGCCCGACACCGCCAGCAGCCCGTCGCGCCAGGCCTCGACGTCCATCCGCCGTGGGTTCATCCGCCACAACAGCCGGTTGTCACCGTCGATCGATTGGGCCTTTTCATTCGGCGCGCTGTCCATTTGATAGGTCGCCGACAGCAGGATCGCGCGATGCAACTGCTTAAGCGACCAGGCAAAGTCACCCTGGACCCGGCTCGTGAACCTGCTGGCCAGCCAATCGAGCAACTCGGGATGCGTCGGCTGCTCGCCCAACATGCCAAAGTTGCTCAGCGTGCGAACCAGGCCGAAGCCAAAATGATGGTGCCACACCCGATTCACGATCACCCGCGAGGTCAGCGGGTTCGCCGGGGCGACAACCGCCTCGGCCAGATCAAGCCGGCCACTACCGTGCGTGAACTTGGCCGGGTCATCGCCGGCGATAATGCGTAAGAAACGCCGCGGCGCGAGCGGCCCCGGTCGGCGCAGATTGCCGCGCACGGCCAGGTTCATGTCGTCGCTGCCGCTGTCGCGCACCGTGTGGGCGAACGGGTACTTCTCGGGCCGCTGCTTTTGCAGATCTTTGACCTTGGCTTCGAGTTCCTTAACTTCCTTGTTTTCCTGTTCGGTCAGCTTGCGCCCCTCGGCCCGGGCCACCGCCTTGATCTTCTTGGCCTTGCCGTCGACACGATCGATCTCGGCCTGGGCCGCGTCGAACGCCTTGACAACCTCGGGGGGTGCGAGCGGGTAGTCGAAGCTCTTCGTATTGTTGAACACGCCAGCCAGCGAGTAGTAATCGAGCTGCGGGTAGGGATCGAAGCGGTGATCGTGGCAGCGCGAACAAGCGACCGTGGCGGCCATCAGCGCGCGGCAGACCGTGTCGACCCGATCGTCCAGGGTTTCGGACTTGGCCTGGGCAATCGCGTCGGGGTCGCCACCGTCCGAGATGTACGTCGGGCCCAGAGCCAAGAAGCCCGTCGCCACGGCGTGCTTCTCGGCGTCGATCTGATCGCCGGCCAGTTGCAATCGCACGAACTCGTCGTACGGCATGTCATTGTTCAACGCGTTGACGACCCAATCGCGGTAGCGCCAGGCCTGGGGCGAAGGTTGATTGTCCAAAAAGCCGCCATAGCCGTCGTTGTAGCGCGCCACATCGAGCCAGAATCGTCCCCAGCGTTCACCATATTGCGGCATGGCCAGCAGCCGATCGACCAGATCAGCAATCGCCTTGGTGCGACCTTTCTGGCACGCACTCTCGAAGGCCGCCACTTCGTCGGGCGTGGGTGGCAAGCCGATCAGGTCGAAGTAAATCCGCCGCACCAGCACCCGGGGCGTGGCCGGCGGCGAGGGCTGCAACCCGGCGGCTTCCAACTGCCCCAGAACGAAGAAGTCGATGCCGTTCCGCGTCCAGCCGGTTTGCTTGACGGCAGGTAACTCGGGACGCACGACGGGCCGCCACGCCCAATGGCCCGCGCGCAGCGTCGGCCAGTCGTAACTCTTTTCGGTGATCGTCGCAGCCGGCTCACCATCCCCCGGCCAGGGCGCGCCGAGTTCGACCCATTTCACCAGCGCCGCGACTTCGTCGCCGGTAAGCTTGCCCGACGGGGGCATTTCAAACGTCTGCCAACGGACGGCTTGGATCAGACTGCTGTTGTTGGGATTGCCCGGCACGATTGCTTCGCCCGAGTCGCCCCCCTTCAGCGCGTGGGCCCGGGTATCGAGCCGCAGGTTTCCTTTGAGCGCTTTCGATTGCTCGCTGTGGCACTCGTAGCACTTCTCGACCAAGAGCGGGCGAATCTTCTTCTCGAAGAACTCGGCCTGCTCGGCCGGAATCTCAATGGCCTGCGCCGCGTGCGCACCGAGCAAGGCGGCAACGATCACCAATCCGTAGGCAAGTCGTGAATGTCGCATGGCAGGTAAGGCAGGAGTTCGGGCAGGCAAGGACAATGCAACGCGAGCGACTAACGCTTCGCGCCGCACGACTGGCGGACAATCAACTCGGGCTCGAGCACAATGGCTCGCGGCGGCAAGGTCCGATCGGCAATTCGTTCGCACATCGCCCGCACCGCCACGCGCCCCAAGTCGGCGCAAGGCTGGCGCACCGTCGTCAACGGCACGGCCAACAGTCGGGCGTATTTCACGTCGTCAAAGCCGACGACGGCAATGTCTTGTGGGACGCGGCGGCCCAATTGGAACAGCGATTGCATCAGCGCTGCCGCCGTAATGTCGTTGGCGCAGACAATCGCGTCGGGCTTGCGTCGCTCGAGCACATTGCGCACAAACGGCAGGTCCAACGGATCGCCGTAGCAGACGTCGGCCGGACTGACGCTCAATCCCGATTGCGCCAGCGCTTCGCGGTAGCCTGCGACGCGGCGCTCGGCGGTCGGCGCCGAGTGGGGCCGCAGCATAAAGCAAATCCGCTGGCGCCCTTGCGCAGTCAGGTGACGCGTCAGCATGAAGCCGCCGTGGACGTTGTCGATGGCAATCAGATCGTATTGGCTGCGCTCGGGGAAAGCGACCACGTCGCGATCCAAGAGGACGACCGGAATCTGGGCCGCGTCGAGGTCGCGCAGGATACTGGCGTTGACACCTTGTCCCACGACGGTGTGCTCGACCGGGGCGAAGAAGACACCGGCGACGTGTTGCTGGATGAACGTGCGACAGGCGCGCTCGGCCCGCGCGATCCGTTCTTCGTTGGGCCGCTCGCCATTTGATAACGTCCGCGCGTGGCCTGCGCCGGTGGCGCCGCCGAAGTCGCCCCATACCAGGGCGTGGCCTTGATCTTGCGCCTCGCGCGCGATCTGGCCGCAGATGGGCTCAAAGATTTCCGTTTGCCCTAATTCGGGGATTAACAGGCCGAACAGTTGACGATCGACCGCGGTTGCCGGGCGACGCGCCTTCTGCGCGCTGACAAACGTGCCCGAGCCGGCGCGACGCTCGATCAGTCCGAGCATCTGCAAATCACGTAGTGCGCGAGCCACCGTGGGTCGCGACGCCTGGAACCGCTCGACCAGTTGCGCTTCGCTGGGCAAACGGTCGCCGTCGCGATACTGGCCCGACGCGATCAAGCGCTCGACGTACTCGCGGGTTTCAACGTGCTTCGGTTTGCGATTCGAGATGGTGGCCATGCGCTGAGAGACCTACTCGGAGGTAAGCTGGCTTTACAAGTGAGGCGGGCGGGACAGGCGAGCTGACAAGCGGCCCGCAGGCGGGCCTTTCCAGCGATGTTAGTGGCAATCATCGAAAATCGCAAGTATTCTCGGGCGACTGGCTTGGTTACGCTTAACTACTTGTATTTACAGCTTGGCGACTGGCGGGTTTCCCTGTCGGGTGGCCAGCAGCAACGGTTGTGCATTGCCAGGGCCATCGCCACCGAGCCCGAGGTGCTGCTGATGGACGAGCCTTGCTCGGCGCTCGACCCGATTGCCACTCGCCGCATCGAAGAACTGATGAAGGAGTTGAAGGAACGGTTCACGATCGCCATCGTGAACCACAACCTGCAACAAGCCAAGCGCGTGGCCGACCACACGGCCTTCATGTACGTCGACACGACCAAGGGTGGCCGAACCGGCTACCTGGTCGAACACCGGGCGACGGAAGAACTGTTCGAAGACCCGCGTGAAAAGCACACGCAGGACTATTTGCGCGGCGAGTTCAGCTAAGCAAATCTCGCCTCTCGTCTCTCGCGCGACCACACTCCCAAGCTACGCCCCGCGCGCGATAAACACCCCTCCCTTTCAGGGAGGGGCTGGGGGAGGGTAAACGCGTTCCTTGCCAGGCCAGATTTGCAGTACGACAGTTCACCGATCGCGGTATCGCTTGGCTTGCGACGTCTTTACCCTCACCAGCATCGCTGCGCTCGCGACCTCTCCCTGAAAGGGCGAGGTGTTGCGGCGTTGCCGCAAGCGCGGCTGGATGAGATAGTATCTTCTCACTCCGTCGCCTGTTGCTAAACAACAATCTTCCCCGCCCGGCCAAGGCTGCGCCGGGTAGTAGCGCGGACGTCTGCAAGAAACGACGACGGTTCAGCGTCATGGCAACCCCCGATCCTGATGAAATGTTCGGCGAGCGACCCGAGTTCCCTCGTGACAGGCGGTCATTGTACGATCAGAATGGTGCCACGACGAACAGTTTCGCCCGGCCCCCTGCCCCACACACTCTCGTCCTCTAACGACTAAATCGAATGATGAACCCGCTGCAGTTTCACATCTGCACGCTCGCGCTACTTTTGCTCAGCGCAAGCACCCTCTCGGCCGCCGAACCATTTTCCGGCAAGGCGACCGATTACCACGGCTACCAGCGGTACGATATGACCGTCGGGGGCTGCAAAGCCTGGGTCGTCGCCCCCAAGCAGCCGGCCGGGGGCAACCCCTGGATTTGGCGGGCCGAGTTCTTTGATCACGCGCCGCAGGTCGATCTGGCCCTGCTCGCGCGGGGCTATCACCTGGCGTTCATCACCGTGGGGAACACGTTCGGCTGCCCCGACGCCATGAAGCACTGGGACGCCTTCTACGAGGTGCTGACCACACGGCACGGCCTGGCCGCCGATCCAGTACTCGAAGGGCTCAGCCGCGGCGGGCTGTATGTCTGCAACTGGGCCAGCGCGCATCCTTACTCGGTCGGCTGCATCCTATTGGACAACGCCGTGCTCGACTTCAAAAGCTGGCCCGGCGGCAAAGGGGCCGGCCCTGGCAGCAAGCGCGACTGGGAAAAGCTGCTCGGCGATTATCACTTCCGCGACGAGGCCGAGGCGTTGGCCTACCAGCTGAATCCGATCGACAACCTCGCTCCCCTGGCCGCGGCCCGGGTCCCGATTTACTTCCTGTACGGCGACGCCGACGAGGTCGTCCCCTTTCCCGAGAACGGTCAACTTGGCTTTGCTCGTTACGAAAAACTTGGTGGGCCGGCCAAGCTGCATTTGAAGCCCGGCGGCAAGCACCATCCGCACGGCCTCGACGACCCGACGCCGTCCGTGGCGTACGTCATGGCGGCCACCGGTCAGGACGAAACTGGCTTCGTGCCACTACTGCCCAGCGACGATCTGGCCGGTTGGGTCGAGGACCAGCACGACTTTTACAAGCGCGACCACCCCAATACCAAAACCTGGCGCTTGGCCGACGGAGTTCTCACTTGCGACGGCTCGACGGGCAATTGCGGATTCTTGCGCTATCAGGAGAAGCTCGGCAACTTCACGTTGCGCTGCGAGTACCAACTTTCCGCGGGGGGCAACAGCGGCGTCGGGCTGTTGGCCCCGGTGCCGTACACGACCTTGAATCCGAACACGCTGCCGTCGAACGTGGGGCTGGAATTGCAATTGTTCGACGACCAGGCCAGCACGCCATCGGAACAAGGAAACGGCTCCTTCTACAACAAGCTTGCGCCACGCGAGAAAATCGCCCAGCCCGCCGGCAGGTGGCACGCGCTGGAGATCGAGTTCGCCTGGCCGCGGTTGCGCGCGCGGATCGATCGTCACATCGTCCAGGACGTGAATCTCGAGACCGAAGCGATACTGGCCAGTCGCTCGCGCGAAGGGTATCTGTCCCTGCAGAACCACGGCCACGACATTCAGTTCCGCCGCCTACGGATCAAGCGCGATTAGAGCGGCGATCAAAACTTTATAGCGAGGGTGGCACGTCCCAAGCGCAGCGCAGGGCGTGGGGAAACACCCATCAAATACCGAGGCTGATACATGCTTCCCCACGCCCGAAGGACGGGCGTGCCACCCATATACTGGGAGGGCTAAAGAAGCGACGTCGCTCGCAGCCCGGCGAACCGGCCGCCGTTGGCGCGGCCCAGTTGGGCGAACATGGCGTCAACGTCCGCGAAGGTTTCATTGACGCTCGCCAGGCCAGCGCTCACAAACTCGCCGCGCGACGCTAGCAAGGCCGCCGCAATCGCCGGCGTGAACGACGCGCGAGTGTTCGATGCGTCGTCGCTGGTCGTCAAGAAATGAGGCGTGGCATCGAAACCACCGACCGAGGCACCGACGCCGGCGAAGCTGTCGTCCGGCAGATCGATTGCCCCGTTCGCGGCGTCGCCGGCCGACACCAACTCGACCATCGCGTTGATGCTGCTCGGCTCGTCGAACTTGAGGATGCCCCTCAGGCTGCCGAGCAGCAGGCTCAACAAGCTGAGCAGTGAATTAGTCGGCACGGATCCCTGGGTGAAACTGGTGCTGCCGCCAAACGCGACCAGGTCGCGCACCACGGCATTGGCAATGGGCGAGCCGCGCCCCGTGACCAGATCGTAGCCCGACCCGGCGAAGTAGCCGTTGTAGCCGGTGGTGACGTCGTGGAAATCAGCGCTCGACAAGCTGTAGATTGCGGTCTGGGCGTTGCCCAAGGTGGCTTTTCCCGCCAGCACGCGTCCCTGATCGGCAATCGCCACCAGCGCCGCCCACTGGGGCGCGCCGGCGCTGGTGCCGCCGACACGGAACCAGCCGGCGCCGCCGTAGGTGTCGTACATCGCCACGCCGGTCAACGGGTTGGCGTCGTACGACACGTCGGGCGTACCGCGGTAAAAGCCGCTCTGGCTCTCGCCGTTTTGATAGCTTGGCCTGGTTTCATAGCGACTCGGGCCGCCGCCGCTGCCGGCCCAGGATGTCTCACCAATGTAAGTCCCGGCCGTATTCGCCGACAAGGTCGTGCCACCGACCGACAACACGTTCGGCGACGACGAGGGGTATTGGGCCGGCGCACCGCTGTCGCCCGACGAGACGACGAACGTCACCGGATTGTGACCGGCCGGCGTGACGAAATAGCTGTCGTACGATTTCTCGGTCGAGAACTCGCTGGCCCCCCAGCTCATCGAGACGACGCTCACGCCCGCTGCGCTGCGGGCATAGTTCACCGCCGCCATCAGATTGGTCAGGCTGGCCGAGCTGGCTTCGACCAGCAAGATGTTCGCCGCCGGTGCAATGGCGTGGGCCCATTCGACGTCGAGCGCGATTTCGATGGCCCAGCTACGATTGCCCACGGGAAGCAACGAGCCGCCGTTCTGATTCACCACGCTGAACTTCGGCGGTGCGGCAAGGTTGTACATCTTGTCGAACGCCGCCAGGTCCGCGACGATGTTCGGATTGCTGTAGGCGTCAACGATGGCGATTGTCTGCCCGGCGCCGGTCCCCTTGATGCCACCCGCGAAGGTGATGTTGCCAAAGCCGTAGGCGCTGATGATCTGGGCCGGCGAGTAGCCAGGCGGCAAGGCCGACGAGGCGTTCGACGTGGTGTCAGTCGCGGCGTCGGCGAGGATTTCCAGATTGGGCGTCGCCTGCGGGCCGTCGTCGGCAGCGACGTCGACCGTGTCGCTGGTCGTGGTGTCCGTCGTGGCCGCGCCAAGGAGGAGCAACTCATCGGTCGCGCTCATCAAGCAGCGACCGTCGAGCGATTCGACCATGGCGCGGTAGCTGCGAACGATTGCACGGCGACGCATCGGCTCGGCCCTCAGTGGAACCTGGGCAGCCGCTTGAGCGAGCCGCCGGAAGAGCCGGCGCGATCAGAAGAGTTTACCCAGCCGGCAGATTCCATCTTAGTTAATGGAAAACGGCCTGCAACGGGGCGGGAAGGCGCGATGATCTGCGGTGCGTCAAATTATCAGCCTTTTTTCGGCGTAATCACCACTGGGCTGCTGACGATTGCTTCGCGAGCGTCCTTGATGGTAAAGAACCAAGCGGTTATTTCGGCGGGCAATTCTTCGCATGACAACGTGTTGCAGGACTTCTTGGCCGGCACGGTCTTCCACGTGCGCTTGTTGATCGGCCCGTCGTCGACCGTGTAATGCAGTTCGGCAGAGCGCCCTGAGAGAGCTCCTGCGGCGCTCAAGCTGGCCGAGACGCCGCCGTCGACTAGCTTCGGTCGCTCGATCATCGGCAAAGGCTTCCCGCCGCGCAAATGCTGATCGACGAACAACCCGATCTCCGGTGGCGCCCAACCTGGCTGGTGACCGTGCGGCATGTTCACCGTCACGCGAATCTGCTTGGTTTGAACCCCGTCGCTGCCCCCCGGCACCGCATTATAGCTTTTCATGTAGCTATCCAGCGGGTACGCAAAGTCGTTCGTGCCGTTGACGAAAAAGATCGGCATCGACATCGCCGGCAGATACTTGCTCGGATCCCACAGCGAGACCCAGCGCCCGCGCTGCTCGCTGGTCATGCGATCAAACCGCGCCAGCCAGGCGCTGTTCTCATCCAAAAAGCCACAGCCGTAGACCGGCACGGCGGCTTTGAACCGGCTGTCAACGCCGGCCACGATACAGGTCAGGTAGCCCCCCCAACTGATTCCGGTGACCGCCGTTCGCTCGGCATCGACCTCGGGAAAGCTGCGCACCAGCGAATGGGCGCGGAGCGCGGCCGCCACGGCATGATACGACCATTGCTCGGTCGGCTCCTTGTCGACGCTGCCGAACTTTTCGTCATCCCCTTGGTTCGGGCCGCCGTCGGGTAGCCGCTCGCGATTCTCGGGACGGTGCGCGTTCTTCCCTTCGATCGGCCGCGCGCCGGCGAGATCCATGGCGATGGCCGCGTAGCCGCGCTTGGCCCACAATTCGGTCCACTCGCGGAAGGCCGTTCCTCCGCCGCCATGCAACAGAACCACGGCCGGGAACTTCTCGCCTTCCCGATCACTCTTGGGTACGGCGTAATATGCGAACACGCGCGTCGGCTTCCCCTGATAAGGTTCGCCGGCGTAATACAGCTCGCGCGCCCCGCCACTTGGCTCGCCCCACTCGACCTTCGGCGGCTCGCTGAGAGCTTCCAGGTTCCACGGCGTAGTCGCCGGCAAGTTCGGCGAACGCTTGATCGGCTCGGCGGCCGTAGCCTTGGCCGCGGCCATCAACAACGTCGCCAACAAAACGAAACGGTGCAGCACGGTGCGCATCATCAAACACTCTCCGCGGTATTCGTCGGGGCAGGCATTGTTTTGCGTCTTGAAGCCTGAGCGGGTAAATTTAGATGCTGCCAGCGCGCGACGCAAACGCGCCAACCTCGCAGCTCTCGCACAGCATCGAACACCAACCCACTCGGCGGAGCGAATCGTCCATGTCCCAGGCCATGAACTTCAAGTCGACGCCCGATCAGGCGGAACTCGACCAGATGGAGCGCGACCTGCGCTTTCATCCCAGCACCAATCCCGCGCCCAAAGTGCTTAGCCAGTCACAGCTCGAAGACTTCAACCGGGACGGCTGCCTAAAGGGCTTCGCCATTTTCGACCAGGCCGAAGCCGAGCGCGTGCGGGCTTACTTCGACGACTTGCTGGCCCGCGTGTTGGCGACCGGCGCGAACAGCTATTCGATTTCGAGCGCCCATCTGAAATATGGTCCGGTCTACGATCTGTTGACCAACGCGAAGATCGTGGCCTACGTGAAGGATCTGCTCGGCGAGAATGTCGTCGCCTGGGGCTCGCACTTCTTTTGCAAGCTGCCGCGCGACGGCAAGGCGGTGGCCTGGCATCAGGACGCCAGCTACTGGCCGCTCACCCCGAGCAAGGCCGTCACCGTCTGGCTGGCGATCGATGACGCCGATGCCGAGAACGGCTGCATGAACTTTCTGGCGGGCTCGCACCACTACGGTCATTTGACTTATCGCCCCAGCGACAGCCACGAACACAACGTGCTGAACCAGACGATCGACAACGCCGAACAGTACGGCCGCTTTGTCCAGGACGAACTGAAAGCCGGACAGATTTCCTTGCACAGCGATCTGCTGCTGCATGGCTCGGAGGCGAACGATTCGGACCGCCGCCGCTGCGGGCTGACGCTCCGATATTGCGCCGCCGACGTGCGGGCCGGGCTAAGCTGGAACGCCAAGGGAGTGTGGGTGGCCGGCAGCGATCCCTCGGGCCATTGGGCAAACCAGCCGCGGCCGAGCGCCGAGTAGTGCGTGGCACGATGAAGGGTGCGACTAAGGCCGAACAATACGAGCAACTCGTCAGCGAGTTGCGGGGGCTCGTGGCCGACGAGCGAGACTGGCTGGCCAACCTGGCCAATGCCGCGGCCCTGCTCGGGTTGCGACTGCCCGACTTGAATTGGGCCGGGTTCTATCTGCTCCGCGCCGGGCGCTTGACGGTCGGGCCGTTTCAAGGGAAGCCGGCATGCGTGCATATCGAGCTGAGCCGCGGGGTCTGTGGCGCGTCGGCCTCGCGGCGTGAGACGATCGTCGTGCCCGACGTGCATCAGTTCCCCGGACACATCGCCTGTGATGAGGCCTCGCAATCCGAGATCGTCGTGCCGTTGGTTACCGCGGATGGGCGATTGCTCGGCGTGCTCGATTTGGATAGCCCCAAGCTGGCACGATTCGACGAGGCCGACGCCCGCGGGCTCGAGCAATTCGGTGCCGTCTTGACCGCCGCGACCGATTGGCCCGCCGAGATTCCTTAACCTTCCGCTCACTCCCCGCCAGCCCAAGCCATGAGCAAATCGACGCGTCGCAGCTTTGTGCAACAGACATCGAGCCTGCTGGCCGGCGGCGCGCTGCTCGGCTCGTCGGCGACGGCGGCCAGTCCGACGCACGTGGCATCGCCCTTGCCGCCACATCGCGCAGTTCCGCTCGAAGGCGTACACCTATACACCGATCGAATCAGTGTCGCGGCGGGTGAGCCGTTACAGATTTACACGAGTGCTACCGAGCCGTTCGAGTTGCAATTCGTCAGGCTCGGCCCCGACGTCGATGGCCCCGACAGCGATGCGGTCATCAAGACCTGGCACGTCGATCAGCCGCTGGCGCAACCGATTCATCCCGGCTCGTACATCCACGTCGCCAAGGGCTTGCCGGCCGAAGCCCACGGCTCGATCACGATCGAACTGTGGGTGCGACTGTGGAATGCCGACGAGTCGCAGGCAATCATTTCGCAATTGAACGACAACCAGGGCTGGGCGTTGATCGTCGAGCCCGACGCCACGCTGACGTTCTTCACGGGCGAAACCGAGACGTGGGCCGAGTCGCCACATCGTACCCAGGCCAAGCTGAGCCGGCCGGGCAAGAAGGTCGACTACCACTTTCCACCGGCCGCGTGGCATCACGTCGTGGCGACGTTTGCCGGCGGGCGCAAAGCGATCTGGCTCGATGGGCGACTGGTCGGCAATTGGACCATTTCATCGCCCACCAAGGTTGCCAACGTGCCGCTGCGCATTGGGGCCTTGGGCATCGACGGGCGCGCCGGCCAGTTTCTCGACGCCGACATCGCGCAACCGGCGATCTACGGCCGCGAGTTGAACGCCGATGAGATTCACGATCACTATGTTTTGCGCGCTCGCACTGTTTACAGCGAACCGGGACTGCTGGCCTGTTGGCCCTTGGACGAAGATCGCGGGTGCGCCGTTCACGACAGCGGCCCACACGGCCGCGATGGCCAGATCGTCAACCACGCCACTTGGATGATCGGCGGGCCGGCGTTCTTGCCGGCAGTGGCGCGGTACGATCGCTACGAGCCGGCGCTCGATCCGCGGCGCGGTCACGGCTTGCGCCTGGCGTGCGATGACTTGTACGATTGCGCTTGGCAAGCAACACACCAGGTCGAGGTGCCAGCCAGCGCCAAAAGCGGCCTCTATGCGGTGCGAGCCCGATTCACTAGCGACGGCAAGACGTTCCTGCGCCAGGCGTCCGTCGTGGTCAAGCCGGCGGCGCGGGCCAAGAAAGCCCCGATCGCGTTTCTGTTCGCAACCAACACGTGGAAGGCGTATTCGGCCGGGCCGTTCTGCCCGGCTTGGCCCGTGGGGTCGATGACCGTCAACACCGGCGGGCACGCCAGTCCGCCCAATGACGTTCGCGCGGCCTACTCATTCTATCGCCACCACCGCGGCGGTCAGCCGGCGTATCAAATGGGCTGGCACGTTCCCTGGCCGGTCAGCGATCCGCACCTGCGGTACCTGAAACCTGAGGTTGGCTACAGCCACTTGGCCCGCGCCGATCGGCACACCCAAGTTTGGCTCGAACGCGAAGGCTATCGGTACGACGCTTACGCCGACATCGATTTGCATCGCCAGCCCGAGTTGTTGGCCGATTACCGTGTGCTGTTCATCGTGGGGCACAGCGAGTATTGGACCAGCGAGGCGATGGCCGCGGTACGAGCGTTCTTGGATCGGGGCGGCCACGTCGTTTGTCTGTCGGGCAATACCATGTACTGGCGTGTCAGCTACGACGAGGCCGGCTCGGTGATCGAATGTCGCAAGAGCGACGCTTGGGGCGCGCAGCTTGGCCCCGCTTCGCGCGGCGAGTGCTGGCACGAACACGACCAGCGCCGTGGCGGCGTGCCGCGCGACGACAACCAGCCCGGATGGCGGACGTTGGGCGTGGAATTCGCGACGAACAATCTGCTGGGCGTGCCCGGCGCGGGACCGTTTCGCGTTGTGGCCCCCGATCACTTTCTGTTTCACACGCCGCATGAGCTTGGCCTGAAGACGGGGGAGCAGTTCGGCGCCGATCCAAACGATCCGCTGCGGCAGCCGATCGGCCACGAAGCGGACATTCGGGTATCGACGCTGATGTCGATGAGCCTGCAAGAACCGCCGACCGGCGCGCCGACCGATCTGGTCGACCCGCCGGGAATTACCTTACTGGCCGAGGGGATTGTCACCGCGCCGATGAAGCTGACGGCGCGCGACTATTACCACCGGATCGTGCCGCCCCCCAAGCGCGACGGCGCGCAGATCGCGTGCGAGGTGATCCACTGGCAACGCCCCGGCGGTGGCCAGGTGTTCGCCGCTCCCAGCATCGCGGCCGGTTGGACGCTGGCCGTCGATCGCCGTTGGGCAGGGCTGATGAAGAACGTGCTGCATCACTTCGGCGTCGAGCCCGGGTGACTGTCAGATCGCTGCGCTGCGGTGATTTGGAAAGTGGGGTAGCCCCGGTTGCTCGTCAACCGGGGTTGCGCAGCAACAAGAGGCATCGAGCGCCCTGGCACTGATGAAACATGTCACTCTGGGGCATGTTTCACGCGACGGCAGAGCAAGGCGGGATTGCCGGAGCATACGCCCCGAATCTCGACGCATCAATGGTTGCCGATGGAAATACGGCGTACGATAATCCGGTCGTCTCTCCCGCTCGACCTCACCACCAGGAAGCCGATGATGTTCACCGCGCGCCGCTTACTTGCTCGTTCATCACATCTCTTTCTGGCGGCCATGCTGGCGCTCTCGAGCGCGCTCCTGGGCGCGCATTCCGTCCGGGCCGCGACCGAGCCAGCGGACTTTGTCTTGCTCGATGGCCGCGTTCACACGCTCGATGCCCAAGACACCGTTGTCGAAGCCCTGGCCGTGCGCAACGAACGGCTGGTCTACGTGGGCACCAGCGCCGGCGCTCAGGGTTTCATCGGCCCGTCGACACGCGTCTATCGCGCGGGTGGTCGCACGGTCATCCCAGGCATCAACGAAACACACCTGCATCCGCTCGGGGCCGCGCAGGGCGAAGTGACGCAGGCCTTCGTGCAGCTCAACTCGATCGCCGAGATTCAACAGTGGGTTCGCGAGCAAGTATCCAAGACCGCGGCCGATGTGTGGATTCGCTTGCCACGCGTCGATGTCACGCGGATTGCCGAGCGACGAATGCCGAACCGCGCCGACCTGGACGCCGCGGCCCCCGACCGCCCGGTGGTGTTCATCTGGCAATACGCCAATCGCCAGGTGCAAATCTTGAACAGCGCGGCCCTCCGCGCGGCAGGTATCACCCCCCAGACCGAAGCCCCCAAGGGAGGGCGCATCGTCCTTGACGCCGCGGGCCAGCTGACCGGCGTGCTCGAAGACGCCGGCGCACTGACAGCCAAGTTCATGCCGAGCAAAAAGCCCACGGTTGAGCAGACGCTCGGCAGCCTCGAACGGCTGATCCACGCCTACAACCGAACCGGGATCACCAGCATCACGGATCGAGGCTCAAGCGTGGACGGCATGCGCACTTATCAGAGGTTGCGTGAGCAGAAGCGTCTGACTGCCCGAACGACGGTGACCATTCGCGTACCCGCCCACGATTCGGTCGAAACGGCCAAGAAGACAATTGCCGCCCTGCCGATCAAGCCCCGCGAGGGTGACGACTGGGTCAAGGTCGGGCCGCTGAAGTTCAGCATCGACGGTGGTGTGTTGTACGGCACCGCCTATTTGCGCGAGCCGTACGGCGCCCAGGCGTTCGGGCTGTACGGCTTGAGCGATCCGTCGTATCGCGGGTTGTTGCAGGTCGATGCCGAACGCGTGCGGGCCACGATCCGCGCTGGCAACATGTTGGGCTGGCAAATGAGTACGCACGTCACGGGGGACGCGGGCGTGGACATCGCGCTCGACGCCGTCGAGGCGGCCGCAGCCGATGCGCCGATTAGCGAGCGGCGGTTCACGCTGATTCACGCGTACTTTCCCACGCTTGATGGTGCTGCGCGGGCAGCGAAACTCGGCGTCTGTGTCGATACGCAAACCGCCTGGTTCTATAAAGACGGCGACGCGCTGGCCGACGCTTTGGGCCAATCGCGAATCGAAACCTTCATCGGCGTGAATCGCTGGCGCAAGGCGGGCGTCCACGTGGCCTTGAACTCGGACCACATGCAAGGGTTCGATCCTGATAGCTCGCTGAATCCTTACAACCCGTTTTTGACGATGTACGCGGCCGTGTCGCGCCGCACCGAGGGTGGCAAGGTGATCGGCGCCGACCAGCGCGTCTCGCGCACCGACGCACTAAGGATGATGACCCAGGACGCGGCCTGGCTCCATTTTGACGACGAGAAGAAAGGGACGCTCGAAGTCGGCAAGCTTGGCGATCTGGCGGTGTTGACCGACGATTACTTTGTCTGTGACGAAGCCAAGATTCCCGCGCTGCGGGCGCTGTTGACGGTGGTTGGCGGGCTGGTCGTCTATGACGCCGACGAGAAGTCGAACGACGCGGCGGCCGCCGGGCCCAAAGCCGATCCGAAAGTCGCTTGGGCGCGCGTGCCCGAGCGGATGCAAAAGTTCGTCGACGAGGGGCAGATCGCCGGGGCGGTCATGTTGGTGGCCCAGCGCGGCAAGGTGGTCCATCTTTCCCCCGTGGGCGTAAGCGACCTGGAAACACGCGCGCCGATGAAGACCGACGCCCTGTTTGCCGTGGCGTCGATGACCAAGCCGATCACCGCGACGGCGATCATGATGCTGAGCGAAGAAGGGAAGCTGGCGATCGACGACGCGGCCTCGAAATACATTCCCGAGTTCAAGGACGTCAAGCTGGCCGCCGGCCCGCCGCAGCGCGAGATCACGATTCGCGATTTGCTGACGCACACGTCGGGCCTGTCAGGGGACCAGCAAAACCTGGGGACCTTGGCCGAGACGGCCAGTAAAATGGCCGGGCGGACGTTGGCCTTTGAACCCGGCAACGCGTGGAAGTATGGCCCGGGCCTGACGATCTGTGGACGAATCGTCGAGGTGGTCTCGGGGCAGCCGTACGAGAACTATCTGGCCGACAAGATCTTCAAGCCGCTGGGCATGACCGACACGACGTTCTTCCCGACCAAGGACCAGCAGTCGCGAATCGCCAAGCTATACGAGCGCGACGAAACCAGCGGCAAGTTGCAGCCGACGACGCATTGGCTCACCGATCTTTCACCCGGCCGGACGGCGAACCCGTCGGGGGGCTTGTTCTCGACGGCGACGGACATGGGACGGTTTTACCAGGCGATCCTCAACGGCGGCGCGCTTGACGGCTCGCCGATTGTCTCGCGGTTTGGGATTGCCGAGATGACGTCGATTCAAACCGGCGACCTGAAAGCCGGCTTCGTGCCGGGTTGTGGCTGGGGCCTGGGCTGGTGCGTGGTCCGCGAGCCGCAAGGAGTGGCGCGGATGCTTTCGCCGGGCACCTACGGCCACGGCGGCGCGTTCGGCACCCAGGGTTGGGTTGATCCGCAGCGGCAGATGATCTTTGTCATGCTGCTGCAACGTGCCAAGATGAACAGCGACGGCTCGCCCATGCGCGAAGCGTTCCAAGCCGCCGCGGTCGAAGCTGCGGAGCAACTCGACAAGTAAGGCGAGGCGAAATTCGAAATGAGATTGTTCGTAACATGCTGTGCCTTGGTAGCGACGTTGCTCGGCCTCGCCGGCTGCTCCGCTCGCCCTACGATTGAAACCGTCATTGCAAACGTGCTGGCGACGCCGGCGTTGAAATCGGCCAAGGTCGTCCGCGGTAAGGACGATCACTACAATCCAGAAGTGGCGTTGCCGGGCGGCATCAGCGATGGTCGCCTTGATGCGATGCTGCAGTTATCCGAGGCCGAGCATGTCGCGCTGTTGGCAAACATCGAGCGCGACCTTGCGGCAGTTGAACCCGTCTGGCATAAACTGCCGTTGCCGGCAGATTTTGTTCCGCGCGACCGCGCTTTCCTACTGGAGGGATCGGAAGGCTTCTCGTTCCCACGTGGTCTGAAGCGCGGCTATTATTTCTTTCGGGACTATCAAACACGCGTCGGCGGCCTCGATAAAGGAAAACCTTGGCACGCGCGGCATAGTTTCAATTACGCGATTGCCATATACGACGAAGCGGAACGAACGCTGTACTTTTTGATGCTCGATACGTGAACACGGCGCAATAAAAAAGCACATGGGGTGGAACCCCTGGGATTGTGATGAACATTGCTTGGCGCGACATTGTGTGCCGTGACTCTTTCCCTAGTCCCTCGCCCCGCCGCCTTCTTCCCCCGCCTTGGCGACGATTAGTTCGACGTCCACCGGTGATGGTTCGGCTTGCTGCTTCACGGGCTTGAACCGCGCCTTGGCGCCGCTTTCGAGTTTGCGGGTCCACTCGACCTGTTTCTTTTTGTTGCTGACACAGACGGTCACTTCCCCTTCGCCGACCACGCGGACCTCGTCCCCTTGGACCAGCAGGGCGGTCGATTCGTCGATGCCCAGGCCGATCAGCGGCGAGTGGTCCGAGATGACCTTATTCAGTCGCCCCTGGCGGCGGCGCTGGCTGAAGTGTTGATCGATGACGGCGTTCTTCAACATCGAGAACCCGCGGCCGACGACCACCTCTTGCGAACCCTGGCGGATCATCGTTTGCGAAAGAATGGCCGCGCCGGCCGAGGTGCCGCCGACGACGCCGCCGCGCTCGAGGACCCCTTTCAGGGCTGCTTCGACCTTGGTGCCGGTATACAGATCGGACAAGCGCCCTTGCACGCCGCCGCCGATCCACACGCCGGTCGCCTTTAACAGCGGCTTCACAAACTCGTCGCTGTCGGCCTCTTCGCGAGTGCTAGCGTCGAGAAAATCGAATGTTTCGCAGTCGGCGCCGGACCAGGCGCTGTAATAGCTTTCCATTCCCTCACGACTTGAGAACGGATAGGCGCTCGGTATCAGCACCAGCCGCGAATGGGCCCCGCCGGCGTGCTGGTAGAAGGCGTTGTCGGCTTCCTCGGGCAGGTTGCCACCGCCGACAATCACCAGCAGGCCGCTCTGCGTGGCGGCGCTGGTCGGCATGCCCAGCAGGCTTTCCTGGGCCAAAACCGTCGTGGAATACGCGAAAAGAATCGTCACCCCGGCCAACACCGCGAACCCGACCTGACGGGCGTTGACTCGCACAGCGCCGGCCCCCGAACGCGAACCGAATACGAAACACTTCATCGTGGCTCATCCTCCTTGCCGAGCAAATGCGGCCAACCTTGCCGCTACCGAAATCCATTTTAGGTGAATGGCCCGGATCGGCCAAGTTGCATTTTGCTAGAAGTGACAGCACTTCACGCGGTGCTGGCTTCGGCAAAGCGACGATACAACAGCGCATAGGTTCCCCCTTGCGCGATGAGTTCGTCGTGCGTCCCGCGTTCGACGATCCGCCCCGCGTCTAGCACCAGCACCAGGTTGGCGTGACGAATCGTGCTCAGCCGGTGGGCCACGACAAAGCTGGTTCGTCCCGCTAATAAAACATTCAGCGCGCGCTGCACGCGGCGCTCGGTCAGGGCGTCGACGTTGCTGGTCGCCTCGTCCAGGATCAGCACTCGTGGATCGGCCAGCATGGCCCGGGCAAAGCAAACCAATTGCCGCTGGCCGAGCGAGAGACTGGCGCCGCGCTCGCCGACTTGCGTGTCCAGTCCCGCGGGCAAGGCGTCGAACATGTCTAGACAGTCAAGCCGGTGCAGCACGTCGCGGACCTGTTGGTCGTTGGCCTGGGGACAGCCGAATCGAATGTTGTCGTAGATCGAACCGGTGAACAGAAAGTTCTGCTGCTGCACAATGCCCAATTGAGTGTGCAGCCAATCGGTCGACAGCTCGCGGATTTCGTGGCCATCGACCAGCACCTGTCCCACGGTCGGCAGGTAGAACTTGGCCACCAGGTTGATGATCGACGACTTGCCGCTGCCGGTGTGACCGACCAGGGCGATGGTCTGGCCCGGCTCGGCCACGAAGTTAATCTCGTGCAGCACGGGCCGGCCCGGCTCATAGCCAAACGACAGCTCGCGAAACTCGACGCGGCCGTGCAGCGTCGGCAAAGTCTTTGCCGTGGGTGGATCGACCCACTCGGGCTGCATGTCGAGCAGCTTGAACACGCGCTCGGCCCCGGCCATGGCGGTCAGCGCCTGGTTGTATTGATTGCCAATGTGATTCAACGGGCCAAAGAACATGCCCGCCATCAGGAAGAACCCGACCAAGTCTCCGACCGTGGCCGTGGGCTCGGCCCGCAGCACTTGAAACCCGCCGACGGCCAACAGCAGCGCGACGAAGACCTGGTTGTTCAGGTCCAACAGCGAGAGGAACTTCCCCTGGGTCTTGAGCGCCGCGTAGTTGTAGCTGGAATGGTCGGCCACCAGCTCGCCAAACATCGCACCGTTGGTGTCCTGACGCACGAACGCCTGGGTCACGCGCACGCCGTTCACGCTTTCGGCCAGCGTGGCCGTCACACGGCTGAACGAGTCGCGAATCGCGCGGAAGGCGTCACTAAGCCGGCGATGAAAGTGCCGGTTGATTGCCCACAACGCCGGCGCGAGCCCCAGCACCAGCAAGAACAGCTTCCAGTCGTACCAGAGCATGAACAACGCGGCCACGAGCATTTGCCCCGCGGCCACCAGCGTGACGAACAGCACTTCCTGCACGCCGACGCGGACGTCTTCGACGTCGCTGAGCATGCGGCTGATAATGCGCCCCAGCTTGGTGGTGTGGAAATAGCGCATCGGCATGCGTTGCAACTGGCGGAAGATATCGTTGCGCAGGTCGTGGACCACGGCTTCGCCCAGCTCGAGCGCCAGCTTTTGTCGGAAATACATGGTGAATTGTGTGATCAGGGCCAGGCTCAGGAACAATCCCGCTCCGATCCAGGTGGCCAGCAGATCGCCGTCGGCGATCGGGCCTTTGATCACGGCCGCGGTCACCCAGGTGAGCGACGGCATTTGAATCGAGCGGAGCGCGGCGCTGACCAATAGCGCGCTCCGCTTGCGCGAGTGGGGCTGCGTGTAGCGATACAAGCGGAGGATCAACCGCCAGTCCAGCGGGCGTTGCTTCTCCTCGCCATCTTCACGATGCGACCAGGCCGTGAGCAGCGTCGGTGTGCGGCGCGGGGCGGTGCTCATGCGGCATCCTCCTCGGCCTCATCGACCACGATGCTCAGATTGGCCAGCTCGGCCGCCGCTTGGTGCATGGCCGCCTGATGGTAATAGCCCGGCTCGGTCAGCAGCGAAGCGTGAGTTCCTTGCTGAACAATGCGGCCCGCCTGTAGGACGATCACACGACTCGCGCGGCGCAGGGTGCTGAGCCGATGGGCAATGACGAAGGTGGTGCGGCCGGCCATGGCCGATTCGAGCGCGTCGAGCATGGCCCGCTCGGTTTCGGGATCGACCGCCGTTGTGGCATCGTCGAGGATCAAGATCGCCGGGTCCAACAGCAACGCCCGGGCAATCGCCAATCGCTGGCGCTCGCCGCCCGATAGGTTGCAACCATACTCGCCGATGACGGTCTGATAGCCGTCGGGCAGGCGCATGATGAAATCGTGAGCCGCGGCTAGTCGCGCGGCACGCTCGATTTGCTCGGGCGTGGCGTGCGGACAGCCAAAGGAGATATTCGCCGCCACGGTGTGACTGAATAGAAAGCTTTCCTGAAAGACCAGGCCGATGTTGCGGCGCAGGTCGTCCACATCGAGTTCGCGCGCGTCGCGCCCGTCGATCAGCACCCGCCCAGCCAGCGGGTCATAGAACCGCGGCAACAGGCTCATCAGCGTCGACTTGCCCGCCCCGGTGGGACCGACGATGGCGATGCACTCGCCAGGCTTGGCCTCGAAATCGATGGCGTGCAACACCGGGTGGGCGCGGTCGTAGCCGAAGCTGACGTTTTCAAAGCGCACCTCGCCCCGGGCGCGCTCGACGCGAACCGGTTGCGGAGCGTTTTGCACCTCGATCGGCGCGTCGAGAATCTCGAACACGCGCTGAGCGCCGGTGATGCTCGCTTGAATGGTATTGCCGATGTTGGCCAGTTGGCCGATCTGGGTGGCGAACTGTTGCAACAAATTGGCAAAGACGAACAGCCCTTCCCCCAACAACAACGCCCCCTGCCGCACCAGCCAGCCGCCATAGGCCAACAGCACCACCAAATTGAGTTGCGTCAGCAACCCCGTGCCGGGCTGAAAGATGCTCAGCCGGTGAAAGACGGCGTACTTGCCGTCGAGGATTTGTCGATTGATGTCGGCGAACTTGTCGATTTGCTCGGCTTCGCGATGGAACGCCTTGACGACCTGGATGCCTTGCACATTTTCTGACAGGGCTAGGGTCAATTGGTCGGCCAGCTCGCGATTCTTTTGATACATCGGCCGCGTCGACCGCGCGAACCAGACCGTCGCCCACCAAATCGCCGGCGTCGTGGCCAGACACGCCAGCGTCAACGGCACATGCACGGCGAACATGTACCCCAGATAAACGGCCAGCGTCAGCACCGTGACCAGCGCCTGGATCAGCACGTTGTCGATGAACATCCGCACCGCCTGGACGTCGGCGGTGATGCGGTTGATGATCGAGCCGCTCTGGTGCGCGTCGAAGAAGCGGAAGCTCAGTCGCTGCAGCTTGTCATACACCCGCGTGCGCAGGTCGATGACGATCTGCTGAGTCAGGTGCGCGACGCTGACGGCGGCCCGATAGCGGACCCAACCCTGCAATAGCGCCAGGACCAAAACCGCGCCGGCAATCGCGCCGACCACGGCCAGGGGTGGCCAATCGGACGGCGGCGAAACTCCGGGGGGCCAGCGCGGCTGGGCGCTCGCGGGCTCGACCACCCAGCGAATGTAGTCGATGGCCAAACCGGTCAGACCAAGGATGCCGACGCCCAGGGCCACCAGGGCGGCCTGCTGCAAGACGACCCAGGCGCAGCCAAAGCGCCACTGCCAGGCCAGCGCGAGCATGCGCCGGATCAGGGCCGCCTGGCTAGGTTGGGGCTGGGGGTTCGACACGTATCCTGGTTCCCGGGGATCGGCACGGAAGCGAGTGTCCACTGGCTGTGGCAAGTCTACGGATACACGGGAATCGGACAATCCCAGACAGGTTTGCAGGCTGTTTGGTGTGTCATAAGTCGAGTCACTTGGTTGCGCGCAGTGCTGCGACAGCATAGCCCGGGGCGCGCCGGGCGAATAAACTTAGCAATTGTCGCCACGTCACCCGAGCGAGAACGCCGGCCATGAGCCCTTACGCTTCGCACCCCCAGGAAGAGCCCGCGCGCGAGGCGCTGGACCAGATGACCGGCCCGGTGCTGCTCGAATTCGGCGCCGAGTGGTGTCCCTATTGCCAGGCAATCCAGCCCCACCTGAAGGCCTTGCTCGACGCGCACCCTGACGTCCAGCACATCAAAGTCGAAGATGGTCGCGGCAAGCCGTTGGGGCGTTCGTTCCTGGTGAAAGTCTGGCCGACGCTGGTCTTGCTACGCGATGGCCAGCCGCTCGAGCAGTTGACCCGGCCGAGCACGAACGAGATCAAAGCGGGCTTTGCCAAGCTGACGACAAGCTGAGCGAGGTTATACTCGGGTCGGGCAGCACGCGCGGTTATTCCTGAAACAGAAACGGGTGGCAATGCCCTGGACGAGCAAACTAAAGCAGTGGTTGAACGCCGGACTGGGGCTGGGGCATTTGCAGCTGGGCACCACGCGCGCCGCCGAACGCGAGCGCGACCGGCTGCTGGCCATCGAGCGGCAGGGGCAATTTGCCCGACCGGTGTTGCCGCTGCCCCCTGCGTATCAGCATTTCGAGCTGACCCCGTCGCTGGACGAGATTGCCGCGCACCGGGCGCGGTTCGGCACCTTTCGCTCGGCCGGCGCGAACGGCGTGGGCTATTCGTTCGACAACTCGTATTACACGTCCCCCGACGCCGAAGTCCTTTATACACTGGTCGGCAAGTTCGCGCCGCGACGCATCGTGGAAGTCGGCAGCGGCAACAGCACCCGGCTTTTCCGTCAGGCGATCATCGACTTCAAGCTCGATTGCCGATTGATCTCGATCGATCCCGAGCCACGAGCCGAGATCAACGCCTTGGCCGACGAGTGTCACCGGTCGCGGGTCGAAGACCTGGGGGCGAACGAGCTGTTCACGTCCCTGGCCGCGAACGATTTCCTGTTCATTGATTCGAGCCACGCGCTCACGACGCACGGTGACGTGGGCTATCTGTTCGGCGAAATCCTGCCGGCGCTGGCGGCAGGTGTGATCGTGCATGTTCATGACATCTTTATCCCTTACGAATACCCGCGGCACTGGGTGATCGACGAGCGGTATGGCTGGAACGAGCAGTACCTGGTCCACGCCATCTTGATGCATAGCGATCGCTGGGAGGTGCTCTGGCCGGGCTATTTTCTGCAGCAAACGCTGCCGGGGTTCAATGAGGCATTTCCGCACCAGACGTTTGGTAACGCGCAAAGTCTGTGGCTGCGCCGGCGCAGCTAGCGCAATTGCTGGGCGAAGCCGGGCCGATGGAGTACCATAGACGAGCCCGCCTTGTACGCCCCGCCCTCTTGTTCGCTCCCGCCCGCTGGTTTGAATACATGCCGCGATTCAATGCCAGGTTCAAACTGTTGCCGCGATGCCTTGGCCTATTATTGGCCAGTGCGCTGATCGCATTGGGCGCCGTGCCGGCGTGCGCCGCGACACCGGCCGAGCGTCAAGGGGCAGCCGGTGCGCACGTTGATCGTTCGCCGGTCGATCTGGTGCTGACCGCCGACGAACGATTCTTGATTACGGCGAATCAAACTTCGTCGACGTTGTCGCTGATTGACGTGGCGTCGGGCAAGGTGATCGATGAAGCCCCCTGCGACGAGTACCCCCGAGCGCTGTGCCTGGCGCCCGGCAAAGCACGGGTTCTGGTCTCGTGCGCCTATGCCGGCACGGTCGAGATATTTGATATCATCGAGCGCCGCCTGCAACACGCCGGCCAGATCCAAGTCGGCTATCACCCCTACGGCGTGGCGGTCAGCCCCGATGGCCGGCAAGCGTACGTAGCAATGGAAGCGGCCGCCAAGGTGGCCATTATTGACCTCGTGTCGCGACAAGTCGCGCGGCAAATCGACGTCGGACGTTGGCCGCGGCAGCTCGCGCTCTCGCACGCCGGCACGCGACTGGCCGTCAGCGCCAGTGGCGATCTGGGCATTACGATCATCGACGTGGCGACCGGCCAGCGGGTGATTGACCAGCAAGTCGGCGGCATCAACATCGGGCAACTTCACGTCGCGCGCAACGACCGGGACGTTTACTTCCCGTGGATGATCTACCGACAGTTTTCCATCACGCCCCAGAACATCCGCCAAGGCTGGGTGCTGGCCACGCGAATCGCTCGCGTGCGGCTCGATGAGGAGTCGCGCCGCGAGGCCATTTCGCTCGACGTGCCGGGTATGGCCATGTCCGATCCGCATGGCTTGGCGCTGACGCCCGACGAGCAGTGGATGGTTTGCACGTCGAGCGGCACGCACGAGTTGCTGGCCTACCGGATGGCCGATCAAAAGTTCATGGCCTTCGGCGGGCCGGGAGACTTGGCCGACCCGACGGTGTGGCGCGACCACGAAAAGTTCTTTCGCGTGCCGTTGGGCGGCCGACCGATGAACCTCCGCGCGGCCCGCGACAACCGGCACATCTACGTGGCGAACTATCTATCGAACTCGGTCCAAGTCGTCGATTTGGCCGAACGCGCGGTCGTGCGCGAGATCGCATTGGGCGGCCCGGCGGAGCCATCGCTAGCGCGCCAAGGGGAGGCGATCTTCTTCGACGCGCGGCGTAGCTTGGATCAATGGTACAGTTGCGCCAGTTGCCATTACGAGGGTGGCCTCAACGCGGTGCCAATGGACACTCGCAACGACGGCAGCCAGCGGACCTACAAAACGGTGCTGCCGCTGCAGAATGTCACGCGAACCGCGCCGTGGACCTGGCACGGTTGGCAAACCGATCTGGGCGCGGCCATGCACAAGTCGATTACCGACACGATGCTCGGACCCGAGCCGAGCGCGCGCGATGTGAAGGCGCTATTGGCCTACATGGAAGCTCTGTCTCCCAAGCCGAACCCTTACCAGGCAGCAACCGCCCCGGAAGCTATCGCACGCGGCAAAGCGATTTTTTTCGGTGTGAAGGGAGCCTGTGCCAAGTGCCACTCGGGCGAGCTGTACACCGATGGCCAAGTCCACGATGTCGGGCTCGGCAGCAAAGACGACGCCTACTCGGGCTTCAACACGCCGTCGCTAGTCGGAGTGTACGAACGGGTGCGGCTGTTGCACGACGGGCGCTGTCGGACACTGGAAGAAGTGTTGTCCGGCCCGCATAATCCGGCCCAGGTCACCGGCCAAGGCGAACTGACCGCCGACGAGCAGCGCGACCTGATCGAGTTCTTAAAGACACTTTAGCATCGCTAGCCCTGGAGGGTTCATGTCACGCCTGTTCATGATTTCGTTGTCGCTCGCCGCGTGCGTTCTACTGGGCTGCGCAGACACGCCAGGTGCCACGGCGACCGAGGGGAAAGTCACGCTCGAGCCACGCGATTTCCAGGGCTATCAGGAACTGGTGGCGTCGAAGCGCGGCAAGATCGTGGTGGTCGACGCTTGGAGCACGTTTTGCGAGCCGTGCGTCCGAGAGTTTCCCGGCCTGGTCGCGCTGCACAGGAAATACGGCGCCGAGCGACTGGCGTGCATTTCGCTGTGCGCCAATTACGCCGGCTTGGGCAAGGTGACCGACGAGATGCGCGAGCCCCTAGAGTTTCTGACTCGGCAAGGCGCGACGTTCGACAACGTGATGTCGAGCGAGGCCGACGAAGACCTGTACCGCAAGCTAAAGATTTCGACGGTGCCGGCGATCTTCGTCTATGACCGGGACGGCAAGCTGCTGAAGACATTTGAGGGGGAGCCGAAGTACCGCGATATCGAAGCGTTCATCGCCCCGTTGCTCGCAGTCAAATAAAAACTTCGCCAAATAAAAAACGCCGCGGCGAGTTCACGTGGAACCCGCCGCGGCGCTCATTCATTCGCGGAATCGCGAACCGACGATCGCCTACTCGACGATCGACGAAATCTCGCTCAACACGGTCTGCACGGCCGAGCTGTTGAAGTCGCCGGCGGCAAAGGCGTGGTTCGCCTTGACTTGCCCCTTGCTGACCAACAACACGGTCACTTCGGCCTTGGGATTCAAGCCGTAGTTGTCCGGGCCGTTTTCATTTTCGACTGGCACCACGACCGGGACGTGCGAGACGCCGGTGTCGGTGGCGAACTTCTTGGCCTGCGAATCGAGGGCGGCCTTGTCGGCGCCCAGCAGGTTGACGAACGCGCTCAACTGCTTGTCCGATTGCTTGACGACCGCGCTTTCCAGGGCCTTGGTCAACTCGGCCACCGCGCCATTGGTCTGGCGCGTGAAGATCATCACTTGCGGGCGGTTGCCGTACTTGCAGCGGTAGCACAATTCCTTGCCCACCGCCACGCCGTCATCCGGAGCGCCGCCGCTCTTCACGACGTTGAACGCGCCGACCTTGGCGCCGACTTCGAGTCCGCTCTTCACTTCGGCCGCCACGGCTACCGCCACGGCGCACATCACCGACAAAGCAGCCATTGCCGTCGTCCACTTCTTCATAGCTATTCCTTTCGTGCAAAATGCGAAACGAAACACCTGATTCCGACGCGCTCTTGACCAGCCGCCGGAGAAATCGTTTCTCGGCTTCCCGCCCGCAACTTCCGGTGAGGACCAAATTGCCGAGGATGCAATCGCGGGGAATGTCACAGCGAGGCATACAGGCGGGAACACTTAGCGGCGTTCGCCCCCACGGGGAACGAATTGCCGAGATTATTGGCCAAGCCCCCGCGATAATCAAGCATTACGTGGCACAACGCGGATGGTTCGGGCCGAAGGGCCGGTGCGCTCATCGCGAAGTTTTCGCGAATTGCCGCGGTAAAAGCGATATTGCTGGCATCTGGTGGCGCGACGGCGCTCATCGAACCGTAACACACCGGTTATCGATCGTGGGCCGCTAAAGAACACTGGCCAACAGCCAAACGCCGGCCGCAGCAATAGCGCCCCCCGTCAGGCGTAATGCGCGCACGTCGGCCCATCGCGCCAGTGTCAGGCCCGCCAGCACGCCGCCGGCGTGCAGCAGCACGCTCGCCAGCAGAAAGCCCGCTGTGTAGCGAACCAGTGATTCGCCCGGAGCAATCTCGGCGATGTGCGCGTAGCCATGAAAAATAGCGAACGCGCCGACGAGCACCGCGCCAAATCCAAGTGGCACCAGGTTCGTTCCCGCGATCATCAGCCCCAGCACCAGCACCGACAGGACGATGCCGTATTCCAGCCCGGGCAACGGCACATGCCACGCGGCCAGCGCGCCCCCTAGGGCCAGGCAACTGATGAACGTCACCGGTGCTATCCAGACCGCGCAGCCACCCCAGCGAACGGCCAGCAGCCCGACCGCCACCATCGCCAACAAGTGATCGTAGCCCAGCAACGGATGCAAGAAGCCCGAGGCGAAACCATCGCCGTCGTGACCTGGGTGGGCAAACACCCGGGGGGCGAACAGCAACATGCCGACGATGGCCAACGGCAACGACCAGCGAACCGCGGACTTCATGACCAGTATCCTTTCCGACGAACCAACGATGCTCCGACCAGCTCTCCGGTCGGTCGTCGTGGATTATATCGGCGAGACCGAGTGGCGGCATAGCCCGACTTCCGGCTTTCGCCCTGCAGTTTCAATCAGCATCGACGCGACTTCGAGCATTAGCCCCCGGTCAATGACCGGGGGCCTTTGACGTCGCCGGCTCCACAAAGTTGGCGTCTCGCGACCGCCAAAGCTAGAATCAACATCAGGCCCGTTCGGTGCTTTTTCCCACGGCGATTCCGCAGTGTCTCGCACTTCTCGTATCTCGATTCGAGCTAGAAACATGCAACGTCATTGGAGGATGGCAGTCATCGCGATCATCACGACTGTCGTTGTCGCACCGCGCTCCGCTTGGGCCGAGCCCTTTACCGTCAACGTGCCGAGTCAGGGCTGGCGGATCGAGATGGACGTGCCGCCGCTGGCGCAATTCATGGGCGAGTCGAAAGGGCCGGCATTCATCTTTCGCTCGGCCACCGCGGACGGCCTGAATCTGTCGATCTTTGTCGAGCCGCCCAGCGGCAAGATCCTGACACACGAAGCTTGCTACCAGCGCTATTGGCCCTTGGCCAAGCAGAACCCGATTATCGACCTCGATTCGGTCAAGGTTGCCCAAAACGATCGCTACGTCAAAGTCAGCTACGAGTGCAAGGTGCCGCAGGGAACCAAAACGATCCAGAATCGGCACGTGAACTATTACTTCTTCTACAAGGGACGGTTCTGCGACGTCCACGTGTCGCGCTACTGGCCCGATGCGAACGACGATACCGTGTTCGCCGCGTTTGACCGTGGGTTCAAGTACACCGACGACGCGCCGGCCGCGCAGCCAGCAACCAAGAATGAAGCGAAGTAGCGCCGAGGAGCTCGCTTGCCATGCGCTGGTCAAAGCGCAACACCCTGAACTGGCTGATCGGTGCGCTCGCCGTCTTGGTGGCGATGGTCGAAGCGCGCGAGTCGCAAGCCCAGATCCCCGGCAAGGCCGAGCAAATCAAGCTCGGCCGCGAGTTGTTCACTCGAAACTGGCAGGTGAACGACCCCCACTGCCCCGACGGCGATGGACTGGGCCCGATGCGCAATGCCTCGTCGTGCGCCGCGTGCCATCGCGAAGGGGGCGTCGGCGGCAGCGGCAAGGAGGAAAACAACGTCCGGCTGCTGACCGTGGTGCGCCCCCCTGACCCGACGCGCGAGAAGCGCTCCGGGTATCAAGACGCCTTTCGCGACCGGATCGACGCCATCCATCCCGGCTTTCGCCGCGACCTGGCGGTGCGGGCGACGATTGTCTTTCACCGCCAAAGCGTCAACGACGACTACGAGGCCTGGTGCGACCAGTTCTGGGGCGTGCCCATCAACTTAACCGGCGCGAGTCGCATTGTGGCTCGCCGCGCGGCGCACGACCGCGAAGGTCGGCGCGGGCCGGTGAAGAATCTGCCCGGGCGCGATGGCATCGCGTTTCGCCTCAGCGAGCGGAACCCGCCGGCGCTGTTCGGCGCGGGGCTCATCGATTCGATCAGCACCGACACGGTCGAGGCCATCGCCCGGGCCCAGCCGCGCCAGTATCCGGGCGTGGCCGGGCGCGTGCCGCGAATCAAAATGCAGTTGGCCAAGTTCGGCTGGCGCGGCCAGTCGCTTTCCTTGAGCGATATGGTGCGTGCCTCGTGCGCCGCCGACCTGGGACTCGACGCGCCGGGGCATCACCAGGCCGTGAACCCGCAACAGCCCGAACTGCCGCCGGGTCGCGACCTGACCGCGGCCCAATGCGACGCCATCACCGCGCTGGTAGCCAGTCTGCCGCGCCCGCGCGAGGTGCAGGTGACCGATCCCCAGATGAACGTGCTGGTCAACAACGGCAAGGCGCTGTTCCAGACGATCGGCTGTGTGGCTTGTCACCAGGAGAACGTCGGCAACGTCAAAGGGCTGTACAGCGATCTGCTGTTGCACGACATGGGCCCCGGACTGGCCGATCCCGTGCCGGCCACGCCGGGCAAGGCGTTCGTCGGCTCGTTCGTCGACGGCGGACCTTACGATGGCACGTCGTACGACGTGTTCGCCGACGTGGCGACCAATACGTACCAGGAATGGCGCACGCCGCCGTTGTGGGGCGTGGCCGACTCGGGGCCATACCTGCACGACGGCCGCGCCGACACGATCGACGAAGCGATCGAACTGCACGGCGGCGAGGCGCACAACTCGGCGGCGCGGTATCAATCGATGACGTCGCTGGAACGAGAGCGGATTTTGCTGTTCCTAAGCACGCTCCGCGCACCGCTGCCCGAATCGCCAGGGCAGTGAATAGGAGGTCGCATTGATGAAGCTGCCAGCACGACTGACCTCGCTATTCAATCGACTGTGCTTCTCGATTTTGCCTGAATTTGCTAGGGTGACGCCAAGAGGACTACGCTTCGGGCCGCTCGATGGCTCGATCGAGACGACGCGAGACAGATAGGGAGATCTGCGCGATGCGCAACCGACTCTTGATAGCCGCGACTGGCGCTACGTTGGCCTTGCTGGCCTGGGGTGTGGCCCGCACGCCGGCCCAGGCGCCGTCGGCCGTTGATCATGTGCTGCCTGGCACCGTCGACGTCGAGCGGAGCCGCGTGTTTATCAAGGTTCCGGCCCGCAAATTCGGGCACGAGCACGGCATTGAAGGGCGCTTGCAGGCGGGGCTGATCTCGCTGGGCGCACCGCAGCAAGCCGGCGAACTGGTCTTTGATCTGACCAGTTTTCAGGCCGACACCAACTTGGCACGGACCTATCTGGCCATTCCCAAGGACATGCCCCCCGACGACCAGAAGAAGGTCACCGACACCATGCATGGCGACGAAGTGTTGGACGTGGCCAAATACCGGGTGGCGAATTTCCGGCTGCGATCGGCCTCGGAAAGCCCAAACCGCCGGGCCAGCGACCCGCCGATGTACACCTTGGACGGGGATCTGACCCTGCACGGTAAGACCCAGCGAGTGACGTTGACCGTGATCGGCGAGCAGGTCAAGGACCAGATGCGGCTACGCGGCACGTTTAACCTGAAGCAAAGCGATTACGGCATCACGCCTTACACCAAATTGCTGGGGGCAATCGGCGTGCAAGACGAGCTGAAGGTTCATGGGGAGATTTGGGTGAAAGCGGTTGAGAAGTAACGGTTCGCCGCGATCCCAGCGGCTGCGGCCGTAAACATCGGCCTGGGCTGTTGATCGGCTAATATTTTGACCGCCCAAAAATGTTAAAACTTATCCAGGTTGATTGAAATACCGATGCATCGCCAGTGGGTGACACGTTAAAAAGGAAGTCGCAATCCGCCTGTCCCCGCCGGAACGGAAACCCCTCTGCTAACGAGGCCCACCCATGCGTAAGTATTGGCTCCCGTGCATCTGCTTTATGGCGCTGGCCATTGCCCTACCCGCCTCGGCTCAAGGTCGCGGCCGTCAGAGCAACTTTGTGATGACGCCCAATGGCCCGGTGCCGAAATCGTTGATGTATCCGAACAACATGACGCCACAGCAGTTCCAGCAGCAGCGACAGAAAGAAATTGCCGAATACGAGCAGATGCTGCGACGCGGCAACCCCGAGACCTACAAGCGGTATCTCGAGTGGAAGAAGACGCAGACCGCGGGCAACAATAAGAACGCAACTGGGAAGAAGTAGTCACGTACCGTTGGACGGGATGAATCACTGGGAAGGGCCGAGTCGCAAGACTCGGCCCTTTCTTTTTGTACGATGGTGGTATCAGGATTTGCCACGGAGACACGGAGCTACAGTCAGGGTGGGGAGCCTAAGCCCCAATGTCCAAACCTCAATGACCAAAAGAATAAGGAACGCTCGCCCTCGCACTATTGGTCATTGGTGCTTGGACATTGGTCATTCAAAGTTCCCCTCCGTGCTTATCTCCGCTTCTCCGTGCTTTGCTCGTTCCATGATTCGACATTCCGGAAGCGGCCGCAATGCAGCGCGTGCAGTTCTCGATCGCCCATAGCGTCCTCGTGACGCTAGCTTGCCTGGCCATCCTCGTGCCGCGCGCGTTTGCCTTTGCCGAGGAAGAGTTCCTTGGCCCCTTTGACAACTGGCGCGACGTGCAGCGTGACTTTGGCGCGGTCGGCGATGGCCAGGCGGACGACACCGCGGCCTTCCAACGCGCGATCGATGAATTGGCCAAGCACCGCTGGTCGACCGTCTTGTACGTGCCACGTGGGACGTATCGACTGACCAAGACGCTGAAAGCCGCGCGAGCCGAGCACCACGATCTGACCGGCGTGACACTGGTGGGCGAATCGCCCGACAACACTACCTTGGTCTGGGACGGCGTCGAACATGGCGACATGCTGCAGTGGGAAGCCTGGTACTCAACCCTGTCGCGATTGGGCTTTGATGGTCGCAATCGCGCCGGCGCCGCGATTCGCGTGGGACCAAAGTTTTCGACCCACAACGAGACGAGCGACCTGTTGATTCGCGACGTCGGCAATGGCATTCTGCTCGGCGAACCCGACAAGCAGGGGCAAGCCGAGCACGAAGTGCTTCGCTGTCGGTTCATCAACTGCGGCGAAGGAGTGGTGACGCAGAACTTCAACTCGATGGATATCTGGATCTGGTATTGTCACTTCGTCGATTGCGGCCGGGCCATTCACAACTATCAAGGCAATTGGCACGCCTGGCAATGCCGCTTTGAACGCTCGAAGACCAGCGACCTGAGCCTGCAAAACCTGATGGTGTTTTCCATCGTCAATAACGTCAGCATTGGCTCGAAATGCTTTGTGGATTTCAGCGCCGGTTTTGTCTGGGGCGCGCCGACTAGCATCACGGGTAACCGTGCGCTCGAACCGACGGGGCCGACTGTCATCAAGCTCAACAACACGGGGCCTTACCTCGTGGCGGACAACACCCTGGAGCTTTCCGGCGATACGCGAGGAATTGAACTGACTCCCGTCGGCGACCAGGTGCTGGTGGGCAATCGCTACTCGGGCGAGAATGCCGTCAAAGAACAGGGCCGCTTCCATCGCGTTGCCGACCGGCAAATCGCGGCCAGCGAAATCTCGCGAGAGATTCCCGAGTTGCCCAAGACTCCGCCGCGGCGCGAACGACAGGTATTCGACATTCGCGCCGGCGCGGTCGGCGCCGTGGTGCAAGATCGGATCAACAAGGCGGCTCAATTGGCCGGCCAGCGCCCGGTGGTCCATTTGCCGATGGGCGCTTTTCACTTCACCGAGACGCTCATCATTCCGGCCGGTTGCGACGTGCAAATTGTTGGCGATGGCGACGGACCAACGGCCACTCGGCTGGTTTGGAACGGGCCGCCCAACGGCACATTGATCCGCTTCCAGGGCCCCAGCCGCGCCTCGCTGCGCAACGTCAATCTGCAAGCCGGTCGCGCCCGGGCGATTGTCGTCGAGAACGCCGACCAGCCAGGAGGCCGCATCTTGGCCGATCAGTTGCTGGCTTCGGGCCCCGATCGGCCCCAAGCCGAGCCAACCGCCGCCGTGAAGATCGTGAGGGTTGAACAGACCGACATCTTGCTGCGGGCGTTGCAGGGCTCGGGGGGCGCGGGCGATTGGGTCAATGTGGCGGGAGGTCCACGGGGCACTGCCGCCAAGAATCAAATCAGCATTTTCTGCGGCGCGTCGACCACGGCCCAAAGCCAATACTCCATCGAACAAGGAGGCCGGCTGACGGTGCGCGGCGTGTATCACGAGCGTACTGGCGACGCGTCGACTGCCGTGCGAATGAACGGCGATGGAAATCTGTCCATCGACGCCACACGATTTTCCTACGCGACATCCAAGGATGCCCCCACGGTGTTGCTCGACAGCTTGAACGGGCGATTCACGGCCGCGACGACGATGTTTCTGGCCCTGACGCCCGAGATTTGCCGCATCGAAACTCGCGGCAATGGCACACAGGCCAGCGCCTTGGCACTGGCCAACCAGTTCTGGCTTTCCGGGCCGGCCGTGGGGAGCGAGACCATCTGGCAGAACCTCGCGCGGCCCCCGGCGGCGGGCGGCCTAATCGCCTCGAATATGAACACCAGCACCGACGCCCTGCCAGGCGGTTATAAGTTGCTCGCTGAAGTGGGGCGTCAAGCCACCGTCGATAAGCCCAGGCCGCGCGAAACGCAAACGAGCGACACGCCAGCGGTCGACGACGCCACGATCGAAATGCACCTGGAACAATTGCGCGGGGCCCGCGTCTGGCATCCCGGCGAAGTGCCGGCCGGCGCGACCGATTTGTATTTGCACCGGGTCTGGGCCTCGAGTGGCCTGCACACCACGGTCGAGATTCGTGGCGGTAAATGAATTCGTAGCGCGGGCGTTTTGCTGGGGCGGAATCGAAAAGTAGAATTGAGGGTATCTGCTTGCGACATTCCCCTTCGGTCGAGGAAATGGCTATGCCCGTCCGTAATCGTTCATTTCCAGTGTGGCTCTCGTCGGCGCTCTTGACCGCGGGGCTGTGGAGCGGCCTGGCGGTCGAAGCCCGGGCAGCGCTCGATTGGGATCCAGCACATACCTGGGTCTTTGCCGTCGGCGTGCTCGAATGGCAACACCCGGACATTTGGCCCGGCTTCCCGGCCGCGATGAAGAACCGCCGCGACGCGCAGTTGGTCGAGCACTTCCGCGGTTGCGGCGTGCCCGACGAGCAAATCGTCTTTCTCAAGGACAGCCAGGCCAAAAAGGCGCAGATTCAAAAACGCTTCGCCGAACTGCTCGATGAGACCGACGAAGGCGATCTGCTGGTTTTCTACTACGCGGGGCACGGCTTTCGCGAGGTTAAAACCGGCAGCACCTGGTTCGCCAACTATGACGCCGGCAACAAGAACAACAGCGCCTGGAGCGTGGCCAGCATCTTCAAGATGGTCGACGACCACTTCAGCGGCAACCGTGTGTTGATGCTGGCCGACTGTTGTCACTCGGGTGCCTTGTATGACGAAATCTTGCGGCGTCCCCAGGGGGACGTGATGTTCGCCGCCATCACGTCGGTCTACTCGCACAATCTCTCGACGGGCAATTGGACGTTCACCGATTCGCTGCTCAAGGGACTGCGCGGCAGCGCTCTGGTCGACCTGGACGGCGACCGGATGATCGGCCTGAATGAGATCGCCCGTTACACCGAGTTGGAAATGGCCTTTGTCGAAGGGCAAAAGTCGATGTTCATGGCCGCCGAGCAATTCCCGCGCGAAGCGCACATGGCCCCCGTGAAAAGCACGATCAAGGCCGGTGTTGGCCAACGCGTCGAGGTCGAGTGGAAAGGCAAATGGTACAAGTCGGTGGTCACCGACGTCGCGGGCGGCCAGTCCCATATTCACTACCAAGGCTATGACAGTTCCACCGACGAATGGGTCACGCCGAATCGGATTCGCCCCTACCAGCCGCGTGAATACCCGGTCGGCACGGCGGTCGAGGTGAAGTGGGACAGCGACGGACGCTGGTATCCGGCCAAGGTAACGCGGACTTGGTACGGCCTGCACATGATCCACTACGACAGCTTCACCGACATCTGGGACGAATGGGTCGGGCCGACGTCGATCCGCTTGCCAAAAGGTTCGGCCGAATAGCCCGAACGCCGCGTGAAGGGCAAAATGCTTGCGACCGACAGGGTTTCTGACGACGCCACGTTAAGTAACCACGCGAGCCCAGAACCGGCGCTGGCAGCACACACAGCGGAACGGCTGCAAGAAAAGTATCATCAGCGGCAACTCGAACCAGCGCGGCCGCGAGCGGCGCACTTCGCTGTAGCTGCACGTCGGGCAACAGATGTCTTCGCGAATGCGTCCCCACATCATGCGGGAGATCCTTATGCCCCTTTAGAAGTCGGCAACTCCTCGCGCAACAGGCCCCCTAGAACTGCATGGCGTGAACTACCCCCAGCAGGGCAGTGGCAATCAAGGCCAACACAACCCCAATCAGAAGGCGAGCGCTGGCGTGATGCTCGCCCTGGACAGGGTCGTTGGCGTGTTTGCGGTGCTGCATAGTCGTGATTTTAGTCAGCCCCTCAACTGACGCGAGCAATTTAGGATGATTATTTGAAAAACAACATATTCGCGTTAGCCCCTACCTGGGGGATGTCGAGGCACGATTGAGCAGGCAATCGCGGCGAACACCCTCAGTCCTACCATTACAGAGGGGGAGACGTGCGTGACACGCGGGACACGTTGTGCGAGGAGTCCAGCGCGCGGTTTACATTGCATCAATCGCCGTCCATCGGATACGCTAACATGCGTTGAACCCCCGCCGGGCCGGCAACCCAGACGCCGGCCGCCCTTTCCGCCAGTGCCTACCCTACCGAATCGCTCGCTAAACAGTGTCGCACCCCAGGAGCGGATCGATGTTGCGCATTCTTGGTCAACGCTCCACAACCTGTGACGGGGTCTCGCGTCGCGACATTCTGCAAGCCGGCGCCCTGTCGCTGTTCTCGGGGCTGACGCTCCCCCAATTGCTAGCGGCGCGCGAGGCCAGCCCCCTGCGCGGCAAGCCCCGGGCCAACTCGGTGATCCTGTTCAATCTGTTCGGCGGGCCCAGCCACATCGACATGTTCGACCTGAAGCCCGACGCGCCGGTCGAAGTGCGCGGCGAGTTCAAGCCGATCGCCAGCTCGGTGCCAGGGTTGCAAGTCTGCGAGCATTTGCCGCGCCTGGCCCAGCGCATGGACCGCGCCACGCTGATCCGCACCGTGTCGCACGGCTACAACAGCCACAACCCGTACGCGCTGATGACCGGCTTCACCTTGGGGGCTGATCGCGAAAACTACTTTGCCAAGCCGACCGATCACCCGAGCATGGGCTCGATCTGCCAATACGCGGGGCTGGGTCGCAAGGATGTGCCAACTTATGTCTGTATGCCGGCTCATCCGGGCTATAGCCAAGCGCTGCGCCGCGCGGGGCCTTATGGCGGCTACCTGGGAGGCAGCTACGACCCGTTGATGACCTTTTGCGAGCCGAAGCTCGCCCGCGAGCCCAAGGATTTTTACGATCCGGTTCCGCCGCAAGGCGAACCGTCCTTGCCGCTGTTCGACCCGCAACCAGGCGTGACGATCGACCGCCTGGCCCAGCGGCAGTCGTTGCTGGACACGGTCGAGCAGCAGTTCGATGCCGCGCAAAAGTCGCCAACCATCGACCTGATGAGCGAACATCAACGCCGGGCGTTCACTCTGCTGACCACCGATCGCACGCGGCGGGCGTTCGACCTGGGGCAAGAGTCGGCCGCCACGCGGGCCACCTATGGCGACAGCCTGTACGGCTCGTGCGCCTTGCTAGCGCGACGTCTGGTCGAGGCCGGCGTCACCTTCGTGACCGTGACCACCGAGAGCAAAGGCGCCGGGCACTGGGACTCGCACCAGAACAACTTCGGCATGCTACGCGACTTCAACTTGCCGAATTTGGACCAGATCCTGTCGGCATTGCTCGACGATCTCGAGGCACGCGGACTGCTCGACACGACGCTGGTGGTGGCCATGGGCGACATGGGACGCGCGCCGCGCGTGAATCGCTTCGCCGGGCGCGACCATTGGCCGCAGTGTGGCTTCTGCTTACTGGCGGGCGGCGGGACGAAGCGCGGCTATGTCCACGGCTCGACTGATCGAACGGCGTCGTACCCAACGACCAAACCTGTTTCACCGGGCGATATCGTGGCCACGATCTACCAGATACTGGGGATCGATCCGCACCTGATCGTACACGATCTGAGCGATCGACCGATCCACGTCACCCACGGCGGCCAGCCGATCAACGAAGTGCTGGCCTGATGCGCGCGAATCGCGCCGCTACTTATGGGCGCCGCCCGGTGCGTTCAGCGCCAGGCTGTGCAGAATGAGGACCGCGCCGACCGACATCAGCGCATAACCCAGCCACGTCGGCAGCGTAATCATCCGCAACCCGTTCGCGCCCGTGGTGCCGAATTGCGAGACCTTGACCGAGCCAGCGCCGGCGGTCTGGGCGGCGACAAATTGGGATGCCTTCTCGTTCAAGACAAAGGTATCGACCAGTCGCCACTGCAAGCCGAGCAGCAGCAGCACGATGCCAATGATGAAGTAGTGGTTGCGATTCAGTTCCACGGTCGCTCTCCGGCCCAATACGAACAGCGCTCGTCTGTAGTTATCGAGTGCTGCTCAACGGTCGCTTCAATCTGCCGTAGCCATCGACTGTTAGCGCGGCTGTAATGAGAGCGCCGATCGTGGAAAATCGACCGATCGCCGGCGCGCGAACCAATTGCGACGCGCGCCAATCCGTCACGAACCCTACGGCCGCTACGGTTTAACGTCCAGGCCAGGGCGTGGGCCAGGCCTCGGCCGTGTGGCCGGCTTGCTGCACGGGCTCGGCGCCGGGGATCGCCGAAAGTCCCATCGCCGTGAACAGATGAGTCTTCTTGGCGGCGACGATCGCCTGGGTCGTCGCTTTGTGTCGCGCCCAGTCATTGGCCGTGAAATGGCGGACGTCGAGGTAGGCCTCGGCGAACATCGGCGTCGTCTTGGGTACAAACTCGATGCCGGTGTCAGTTCGCAGGATGTGATAGGACAGCGCTCCGTAAACCAAGCCGCCGCCAATGACAGCCCCGGCCACGAACGAATTGAAGCTCATCTCGGCCTCCTTGCCGCTTGATGTTGCCGCTCGCCGTGACTTAACCGCTGGGTAACGATTGAAAGTCCGGCTGGTCCATGACCATCTGAGCGCGGCGACGGAGTGTACGCCGAACGCCGCCCTGCGATCAAGGCGGCTTTGCTGGCGCGACGACATGCTGTCATTGCGCCGGCGCGAATTGCGCGATTATGCGTAGCCTTTGCCGATCGCGCTCAATTTGCCGCCGGCGCTCGTCCGATCAAATCATTAGGAGACCACCGTCACTTCAACCTGCGCTCGAACCATTCATGCTAGCAACCCATCGAGTGACGCTGCTCATACTGCTGCTGTCCAGCTCATTGCTCAGCGCCTGCGCATCACCCATGTGCCGGCAGTGCGGCCATGTTCACGGCCGGCATTGCGGCCGGGGCTGCGGCGAGTATGTGCCGGCGGCCGACGCCGAGCAGGCCTCTGCCGAATCGCCAACCATGCCGACGCCATCGCCGGAGCAGCAGACGAGTGCCGCAGCGCAGCCCGATAGCGTCGTCATGGCCGCCCACGAAGCGTGCCCGCCACACATTGAACGCTGCGGGCATGGCAGCCGGTTTTCATATTGGTGGCACTATGGTCATCAAATGGCGCCAGCGGTCAACGAGCCGCTGATCGAAGCGGCCGGGACTCACGATCTGCACCCGGTCCCCACGCGGCCGGTGTTCGCGCCAGCGCTCCAGCCGATGCTGGTTCCAGCGCCGGTGGCCTTCGGCAAGTGATGAATGCTGATTGCTGAGTGATGAATGGCAGCAGTAGCAGCCAAATGTCACCGCTAGCAGTCCTTTCCTTTCATTCATCACTCATCATTCGGCGCTCATCACAGGCACTTGAATCGGTTCGCGCCGTTTGCGTGCCGATGGCCAGAACCGGGTGTCAAATTGGGCATGTTATTCCACCTGCTCCGCGTGCAATCAAGCGCGGTTACGGCTGGGTCGATGAAGTGGAGTAGTTCGAATCGATCGTGGGTAGCACCGGCGGCGTATCGCTCCGTCTTCGCGCCCTAGTTCGCACATCTTCGAGCCGCCGCGAGTCGACTATGCTTGTTCGTTCACCCCTGCGTCCTGGGCCCCGCTGGGTTCTTTTCGCGGTCCTGCTAGCGGCGCAGAGTTCGCTGCCGATTCATCCGGCCCAAGCCGAGATTTCCGAAGCTCGGCGGACTCCGATTGTCAACGCCGTCGAGGCGGCGCGCACCGCGGTCGTGAACATTCACGGCGAGAAGCTGGTCGATTCGACCGACGCTCGCTCGGGCGACGGCAAGCGCCGCGTCAACGGCATGGGGACCGGCGTCATCATTGACGAACGCGGTTACATCATCACCAATCATCACGTCGTCGACGGGGTGAAGAAGATCATGGTCACCACCGCCTCGCGCCAGACGCACGTCGCGAAGCTGATCTCGCACGATCCCAAGACCGACCTGGCCGTGATTAAGATCGACGCCGACCAGCCATTCGACGTGCTCGACATCGGCACCTCGAGCGACCTGATGTGCGGCGAGACGGTGATCGCCATCGGCAACGCCTATGGCTATGAACACACGGTCACCGTCGGCCTCCTGAGCGCCTTGCATCGCAGCGTGCAGGTCAGCGAAACGCAACATTATGACGACCTGATCCAGACCGACGCCGCCATCAATCCCGGCAACAGCGGTGGTCCGCTGTTGAACATCGAGGGACGGATGATCGGCCTGAACGTCGCGGTGCGAGCCGGCGCGCAAGGGATCGGCTTCGCCATCCCGGTTGACAAGGTGTTGAACGTGGCGTCCGATCTGCTAACGACGCGGCGCGTCGACAAGACCTGGCACGGCGTCCACGTCCACAGCCCCAAGGCGGGCCAAGTGGCCGTACAAAGCATCGAAGCCGACAGCCCCGCCGCCAATATCGGCTTGAAAGTTGGCGATGTCATCGCCAGCGTCGACAACCGCATGGTCAGCCTGCCCCTGGATGTCGAGCGGGCGATCCTGGGGCACCAGGCCGGCGACGCGGTCGCGTTCACTGTCGAGCGGAATAAGAAGCCCGTGCAGCTCGAGCTGGTGCTGGCTGGCCTGCCCCAGTCGGGCAAGCTGGCCCAAGACCCCGTGTGGGATGAACTAGGGCTGCGGCTTGAACCAGTGCCAGCCCGGCAGTTCCAACAATACAAGACGCACTATCGAGGCGGTCTGCTGATCACCGACGTCCGCAACGACAGCCCCGCCAGCCGCCAAGGCATCCGCCGCGGCGACGTGCTGGTCGGTATGCACGTCTGGGAAACGGTGGCGGTCGACAACGTGAGCTACGTTCTCACCCGGCCGGACTTTGCCGAGACCTCGCCGCTGAAGTTCTACATCCTCCGCGGCAGCGAAACGCTCTACGGCCACCTCACCGTCTCGCACAAAACGGGAAACGATAAACGATAAACGCGAATCGATAAAAGTCCGCCCTTCGGCGGTTTTCATTGATCGTTCATCGTTTCCACTTTATCGTTTCCGTCGCCTCGGCCATACTCCCAGGTATGGAAGCTGAATTCCTCGCCTGGCTGGCTGAACGTGTTCCTCCGCATCGTCGCGTGCCGCTGGGCATTGGCGACGACGCGGCGCTATTGGCCACACCCGACGCCACCACCGTCGTCACGGTCGACATGCTGACCGAAGGAGTGGACTTTCGCCTCGCCGAAGTCGATCCACGCCGCGTCGGCCGCAAGGCGCTGGCAGTGAATCTCAGCGATCTGGCCGCCATGGCCGCTCGCCCCACCGCGGTGGTCATCGCGGCGGCTTTGCCGCGCCACGGGGCGCTCGAACTGGCCAAAGCGCTCTACGAGGGGATGCTTCCCTTGTGCGACGAGTTCGACGTCGCGCTGGCCGGCGGCGACACCAACACCTGGGACGGCGGACTGGTGATCAGTGTCACCGCGTTTGGATCGCTGACGCCACGCGGCCCCCTCAGGCGCGATGGGGCCAAGCCGGGGGACGTCATCCTGGTCACCGGCGCGCTGGGTGGCAGCATTCTCGGCCACCACTTCGACTTCCAACCGCGGATTGCCGAGGCGCTCGCGCTGCATGAGCGCTACACGTTGCATGCGGGCATGGACATCAGCGACGGGCTGGCGCTCGACCTGTCGCGACTGGCCAAAGCTAGCGGCTGTGGCGCTTGCCTGGACCTGCAGGCGATTCCCAGCGCGCCAGCGGCCCATCAATTGGCGGCCGAGCAGCCCGGTAAAACTGCGCTCGATCACGCCCTGGGGGACGGCGAAGACTTCGAGTTGCTGCTGGCCGTCCCGGCGGACGAAGCGGCCCGCATTGTGCGAGAACAGTCGCTCACTGTTCCGATCACCGCGATCGGGCGTTTTGTCGAACAACCTGGCCTGTGGCAATCGACGCCGGATGGCAAACCTGTTCCCTTGGCCACCACCGGTTGGCAGCATTGACGCCATGCAACACTGGACCTTCACCGCACCTGACGAACAAGCGACCGTGCGCCTGGCCAGCGCACTGGCCGCCGCGTTGCCACGCCGCGCGATGCTGGCCCTCGACGGCCCGCTGGGGGCTGGCAAGACGCGCCTGGTCCGGGCGTTGGCCGCGGCAGCCGGCGCCGACGAGCGCGCCGTCAGCAGTCCGACCTTCGTGCTGGTCCACGAGTACCCTGGCCCGCAGCCGATGTTTCATTTCGACGCCTATCGGCTGAAACGCCCGGAAGACTTGCTCGATCTGACGGTCGACGAATACCTGGCCAGCGACGGCTGGACCGTGATCGAATGGGCCGAGCGCGTGGCCGATTACTTGCCCAGCGAACGCCTGGCCGTGCGTATCGCGTCACTCGACGCCACCACGCGGCAGTTCGACTTCACGGCACGCGGCAGCGAATACGAAGCGACACTCGACAAACTGGCATCGGAACTCCGCGCGCATTGATCAGTTCATGCCGCCAGCGCACGGCCCGCGTTTTCAGAATCTTGTCGATCGCCGAAAAGCTGCCGACCTTGTAAGGTTCGGCATACATCGACGTGATCGAGTTGCGGCGGTAGCCGCACCACCCCAAAGCGTCCCCGGCAAGATTCGAACTTGCGACCTGCGCTTTAGGAAAGCGCTGCTCTATCCAACTGAGCTACGGGGACCTGCCGCATCAAAGAATCGGCATCCGCAAACCACCTCCGGCAGCTTGCGATTGAAGTATACCGCCCGTGCCAGTGCCTGGACGAGGCCGCCTATTGGCTACGAAAAGGCTGGAATTCCCCGGCAGATCATCAATCGCTGCTTATGTTGCGTGGAATTAAGATGAAATAATCTTGTGCAATTCGCGGCGGCCGATAATATCTATTGAGTCGGACAAATTGTCGTATTTCGGCTGTTTTTCCATGCATCTCCTGGCACATATTCGCGCCCTGATTTGGCTGGCTGCGTTTGGCACCGCCATTAATTGCCACGCGCGCGATGTGTCGAGCCGGGCGGACGACTTGGCCGGCGTTCCCCAGCAAACCCAGACCATCGGCCAGGGCCTGCCGGGCGAAGCGGTGATCGCGGTCAGTCGCATCGAAAATTCGCAGCGCCGCACATCCGACGATGAACAAGGCTCGTGGAAGTCGCCGCTCCTGGCCCACGTCTCGCCCGATTCGGAACTGGCCGATCGCTTCGGTCATCAAGGTTATTGCCTCGTCCGAGGTAACGTCGTTTCGTCCGACCTCTCAGCGCCCTTCCTGTGCGCTCAGTTGCAGATTTGACGCAACTCTCTCGCAAGTCGCCTGCGCACGATTGCTCGGTTGATTGCCGCGCATTTCCTTCCCAGAGCAACACGTGCGCTCCTGATTGTCGTTCGCGCTTCGATTTGGCGCCCTTCGCGCCCCAGTTCTAGCGAAGCACTGATCGCCACAACCTTCCGACTACCACGCCGCGACGCCCCGCGGTCACCCAATATTCACAGGACGAGACTTAATGAAACGCGTTATTGTTGCTTTGTGCCTGCTTTCCATTGGCTCGGCCGCCCTGGCCTTTGAGCGTGGGCAGTCGGTCGTCGCGCTGCGGCGCAGCGAAGTCAAAATCGAAAAGGAAGTCGTCGACGTCGTGCCAGCCGGCGCTCAGTTGCGCATCGAGTCGGTCGAAGGCCAATGGCTGTTGGTCAACAACGGCAAGTCAGGCTGGGTCAAGCGCGATCACGTGCTGCCGGCCAGCGAAGCCTTGGACTACTTCAACCGCCAACTGCGCGTCCAGCCGCAAAACGCCGAACTGTTGTTCGCGCGTGGCAACGTCTACCGCAGTCTGGGTGAGTTTGAGGCAGCGATCGACGACTATGACGCCGCGATCCGACTGCACCCGCAAGCCGCCGCCTACAACGGCCGCGCCCGCGCCCACTTCGAGGCGGGGCACATGGACAAGGCGATCGCCGATTTCTCGACCGCGATCCGTCTGATGCCGAACTCGGCGCTGCTCTACAACAACCGGGCTGCCGCCTGGGAAAAGCAGGGGGACATCACGCGGGCGCTGGCGGACTTGGAGCAGGCTCGCCGTCTTGATCCCGAGCATGAGTTTGTGCTGAACAACCACGCTCGGTTGCAGACCGCCGGCGAGTAAATCGCGAGCGACCTGCGTCATCGGTTGCGGATCGGCGCAGGCCGCGCCTTTTATGCCGCGATGTTTGTACGTTGCAGTTCCAGCACCCAAGCGGGCGTCTGAGCAACGTACGCGCGGATGATCGACGCGCGTGTGAAGTAATACAGGGCGTTCAATCCTTGGAACACCAAGGTCGCAGCCGCCACGCCCCCATACAGCAGCGTGGTGATCAGCCGGTACAGCCCTTCGACCGAGCCGAACGTGCTGGCAAACTCAGGCGCGCTGCGCAGTTGTTGCAGCTCGGCGGGTAGATCGGCCTTGGTGTAATGGGCCAGGTACCAGCTCCAGCCGCAATAGCCGAACAGCAAAAACATCAGCCCGACCTGATTCCAGCCCAGCATCCGCGCCGTCGCGGCGTCGAACAGTCGAAGTTGCTTGCGGCCGCGGAATTCGTTGTAGACCACCACGGCCAGCCCCAGGAGCAACGTCATCGCCGGCCAGCTTCCCAGCGCAAACGGCACTGACAAGCCGGCAATGATGCCAATGCTCCAGCCGTTGAACGACGCCACCTTGGCCGCGGCATAAATCTTGCGTGCCTGGCGATTGGCCTCGAGCAACTGCTGGTGCTGCTCGGCGGACAACGGACTCGGGTTGGGCGTGGGCGTAGCGGTCGTCATGCTACAAATATAGGTCACTAAGGCGACGCTGCCGAGACGCACTGAAAGGCCCGAATTCCTGCACAAGGCGCCCTTCCCTGGTAAGCTAAGGCGCGTTCAATTGCTCTCTGCGATTAATGCTTCGCCCCCTGGACCGGAAGCCAAGGAACGATTCCGTGACGCATCGCACGACTCCAAAGTATTCCGGGCTACGACAGCTATTACGAGGCGTAGCCGCGCTGCTTGTCCTGGCCTTCCACATGACGATTCCCGTTGACGCCCAGGCCCAGCCCGCCGGCGGAACTCCGCAACCGAAGGTCAACTTCCGCGAGCCACCACGCCAGTACAAGCAATTCCAGCAAGGTGGTTGGACGATTCACGTTGAACAAGAGTTGATCGACGGCGATCAGGCGACGGCCCAGCGGGCGATGCAGCGGCTGACCCAACGGCTGGCTGACGTGTTGCAGATTCTGCCGCGCGACAGCCACGCCGACCTGCGCAAGCTGCCGATCTTTTTGCTATACGGTTCCAAGGCACGCGGCGGCGGGCTGGACAGCGGCGCCAATTACCACCAGAAGAACGCGCCCGACTTTCATCCCAACCTCGATTCACGCTGGCGAAGCTGTCTGGTGATTCATTCCGCCGCCAATTACGTGGAACTTTCTGATTTCTGGTCGGTCAAGGTGCTGGTCCACGAGCTGAGCCACGCCCATCAGCTTGAACACTGGCCCGAGAAGCAGTCCGACATCCTCGCGGCCTGGGAGCACGCGATGCAGCAGAACCTGTATCACAATGTTCCGAACGACAAAGGGGCCGTGCTACCGGCGGCGTACGCGGCCACGAATCAGCTCGAATACTTTGCCGAGATTTCGTGTATGTACTTCGTGGGCTGCAATTACCAGCCCTTCACGCGCGCCGAGTTGAAGACTTATGACCCTCAGGGGTACGCGCTGGTCGAAAAGATGTGGAACCTTCCCACCGCGAATTCGCCCACCACGTCGAGCAACAAACCAGTCGCAAAGACGCCCGCCGGCGCGAAGCCCCCTCAAGCGGCAGCTAGCCAACCGACCAAAGAGCCGCCGGCGGCGAAAGAACGTGAGCTGCGAGCCTGGACGAACGCAGTGGGTATCGCACTTGGCACAGCGGAGTTCGTCGGCGCAACGGGGGGCGAAGTGCGCTTGCGCAAAGTCGACGGCTCGACCATCAAGATCACGCTCGGAAATCTAAGCGAAACGGATCAGCGCTGGATTCGCACCCGCCGGCGCTAACGCCGCGCCCACTCAATGCCGACTGCGACGCCGGTTATTCTACGTGAGCAGGCTTTGCCAGAGGTCCGCGGTTAGTACCCAAGGCGTGCGCGGCAACTGGGCCAGATCAAAGTTGTCGAGAAGGTCCGCGGGCTGGCACGGTCGCGGCTCGTCGATCAAGCCGGCCGACCAGGCCAGCAGACCGATCAAACGCTCGGGCGACTTGCCGGCCTCGCGCAGTTGCGCCAGCCGCGTGTCGCCATGCCGCTTGGCCAGCCGCCGGCCATCGGGACCGACTACCAGCGGGACGTGGGCAAACTCGGGGGGCTGCCAGCCGAAGAAGTCGTACAGATCGAGCTGTCGCCAGGTACTCGGCACCAGATCGTCGCCGCGCAATACTTCGCTCACCCCCATTACATGGTCGTCCACCACCACAGCCAATTGATACGCCGGCGCGCCGTCCCCTCGCGCGATGATAAAGTCGCCCAGTTCTCGCGCAACATTTGCAGCCTTGGTTCCAATGACTCGATCGTGCCACGCGCGCTCGACGTTCGAGGCCCGGAATCGCCACACGAACGGCTGCTCGCCAAGCCGCGCGGCATCGGCCACCGAGCGGCCGGCGCACGTGCCAGGATAGTTCGGCCCTTCGTGCTCGGCATGAGGGGCGCTGGCCGCGGCCGCCACGTCGCGGCGCGTGCAGGTGCAAGGATAAACCCGCTCGGCTTGCTTTAATTGCCGCAGCGCATCGTCGTAGAGCGCACGACGCTGCGATTGAATGTACGGCGCGTGCGGGCCGCCGATGTCCGGCCCTTCGGTCCAGTCGAGGCCCAGCCAGGCGACGTCTTCGAGCGCCTGGTCAACGGCCCACGATTTGAGCCGCGGCGAGTCGAGATCCTCGATGCGCAGGATCAACCGCCCCTCGCGCGACCGCACCGACAGCCAGGCGAGCAAATAGGTCCGTGCGTTGCCAACATGCTGCGCTCCGGTGGGGGCCGGCGCGATGCGCCCGACGGGCATGGCAACTTGCTCGCTGGTCGATTGATTCATCGTGTGCTATTCCGCGGAATGTGGCGCGACTTTGAGGGGCCAAGACGTGCTATCAGCACCATCAATTCCTCGTAAAACCCCCTTACGAGCGTTAAAGTCCAACCAACTTATCGCCCCGGGCAACTTAAACCTTTTAACCGGTTTAAGCCTGCTGGTGTGCGACGGTCGATGGCAATCATTGTCGGCCTAGTCGACACCTTTTCTAGCACCTCATCGCCTTTGGGGCGAGCAATCGAGCGTTCATGACCACGCCTGAAGTCGAATACGATCTGTTGCGCGATCTGGAACAACGCCAAGACGACGTGTTGGCGCAGCTTGACGATTTGAACGCGCGGATCGAACGGCTGTTGGCCACCTGGGCGCCGGCCGCGCTCAAGCCGCTGGCCACGGTCGCCGCTCAAAAGGCCGACAGCGATTCGCTGCCGCGCCGCCTGGCCGCCTAGCCCAGGCGTCCCGATTTGCCGATCGCGCGCAGCAGTCGCAACCCCAGGAAGATGCTCGTCGCGCACCCCAGCGCGCCCAACAGCGAGAATTCCTCGAACCAGGGCAGCGTGATCACCGGCGGCAGCTTACGGCTCAGCAACAGCGTCGAGCCCAGGAACAACGCGCTGGTCAACATTCCGTAAACCAGGCGGTTGACGCTCGGCTCCAGGCTGCGATGTTCGAGGTGGACTTCGAACTTTCCCGCGCGCAGTTGCGTGAACATGTCGGTCAGCCCGCGCGGCAACATCTCGAACAATCGCTCGACATCGCCGGCAAAGCGGCGCATCTTTTTCAGCCGCCGCGTCGGCGACATCCGCCGCAACATCAGCTTGCGCTGGTAGGGCTCGATGACGTCGATCAGCCGGAAGTTCGGGTCCAGCAGGTGGGACGTCCCTTCGAGCATGATGAACACTTTGATCAGCATTGACACGCGAGCTGGCATCACGATGTGATAGCGACGGATCATTTCGAGAATCTCGCGTAGCGCGGCCGAGACGTCGATCTTTTCGAACGGCATGTTGGCGTATTGTTGCACGAACTCGCCCACGTCAAGTTGCAGCGACGCTTCGTCCAGGCCGGCCGGCACGCTGCCCATGCGCATGATGATGCTCGTCAGCCGCGCCGCGTCTTGCTGGCCAATGGCGATCAGCATGTCCTCCAGATCTTCGCGCAACTGATCATCGACGCGGCCGATCATGCCATAGTCGAGCAGCCCCAGCCGATGATCCTCGAGAATCATCAAGTTCCCAGGGTGCGGGTCGGCATGATAAGACCCCAACAGGAAGATCATCCTCAAGTACAGGTTCGCCCCCACCCGGGCGATCTCGGACAAATCGACGTTCGCCTGGCGCAGCCCTGCGGTGTCGGTGAGAGGAATCCCTTCCAGGAATTGCATCGTCAACACGCGCGACGTCGTCTGCTCGGGATAGACGCGCGGAATGCACACCTCGGTCATGTCGGCCAGTTCGTCGGCGAACTGTTGCATGGCTTGCGCCTCGCGCTCGAAGTCGAGCTCGCGCAGCAGCGTCCGCTGAAACTCGGCCACGGTGGCCGTGGGGCGATAGAGTTTGAACTCGGGGATCTCCTCGGCCCAGGCAGCCACGCCGCTGAGAATTTCCAGATCGACCGATATCTTGTGTTCGATCTGCGCGTGGCGGACTTTGACCACCACCTCGTCTCCGTCGAGCAGTTGCCCCCGGTGGACTTGGCCGATCGAGGCGCTGGCCAGCGGCGCTTCTTCAAACCGCAAGAACAGTTCTTCGATCGGCGCGCCGAGTTCTCGCTCGATCGTGGCCCGCGCCATCGCCGGCGGGTCAGCCATCGTTTGATTCTGCAACTGTTGCAACTCTTCGGCGAGTCGGACGCCCACCAGGTCGGGACGCGTGCTCAGTACCTGGCCCAGCTTGATGAACGTCGGCCCCAACTCGTTGAGCGCCAGCCGAATGCGCATCTCGGCGCTGTGTCGGGCGATCGGATCCCCCAACCGATCTTTCAGGAATTCCTTGGCAAATTCCAAGTCCCAGCGGCTGATCCAGTCGGCCAGGCCGTACTTGCTAAGCACGGCCAGAATCTCGCGCCAACGGGCCAAATGCCGGTAAATCTGCGGAATGGCGCTGATCTTCATGGGCCGGCCCAGGCGGGACAAATGGCGGCCAAACGCGCTGGCCGTTGGATGACTCTCGATGGTCCTCAAGCTAGACTAGCTGTAGTCGAGTGTTAAGGGAAGCGTGGCGATTGTTATGACTCGCAACCTCATCGTTTTGCTCTGCAGCGTCGTCCTTTCCATCGTATCGGGCGGGGCCACCGCCTGGTGGATGACGCGCGATCTGGTCAAACCGGCGCCCGAGATTTCCGAAGCGCCCAAGAACGCGCCGCTGATTTCCACGGCAACCCAGGTCGTGGCGCTCGGCACCATCGAACCAGCCGGTGGCGTGATTCAGCTTGGCGCGCCCCCGGGCGACCGAATTCATGTCCTCTCGATCCGCGAAGGCTCGACGGTCAGCGCCCAGCAAGTTGTCGCCGAGCTTGACAGCTTAAAACTGCGCGAGGCCGAGCGCGACGTGGCGGCGGCGACTTTGGCGGCCGCGAAAGCTCAAGAGCCATCGGCCATGGCGCTGGGAAACGCGCAACTCACCCAGGCGGAAGCCGGCTTGTTGATGTCCGATTCGCATAGCGTTGACGTCGACGCCCAGCGAAAGCGTCTGGAACAATTGCGTCTGACGGCTGACGCGGCCCAGTCCGAATACCAGCGCGTCGCCAGCCTGGACGACGCGATCATCTCGGCTCAATCGCGAGAGAAGATGCGTCTGGCCGCTGGGCAGGCGGCGCTCGAAGTCAAGGTCGCCCAGCAGTCGCTCGACCGAGCCGACAAGACCCTCCCCCAGGAACATCTGGTGGCCGAGGCCAAGGTCAAAGCCGCCGAAGCCGACAAACAGCGTCAAATGGCCCTGCTGCAAATCACGACGCTCGAAAAGCAATTGGCGCTGGCCGAGGCGCGGCTGGATGCCTCGCGGGTTTTCACGCCGGAGGATGGCGTGATTCTGAAAGTGCTGATGCGCGCCGGCGAGCCGACCGGCGCTTCGGCCATCGCCTGGATGGCCAACCTGGACGCGATGGTGGTGTTGGCCGAGGTTTACGAAAACGATATTCGCCAAGTCCAGCGCGGCCAGAAGGTCACGATCGCGGCCGACGCCTGGCTCGATCCGAATACCAAGAAGTCACGCGAGATCAAGGGGACCGTCGACTACGTTGGGCAAATCGTTGCGCGCAATCAGGTACAGAGCGTCAATCCCGTCGATCGCGGCGACGCGCGCGTCGTGCCGGTGCGAATCAACATTTGTCGCGAGGATCGGGCCGTGGCGGCCAAATGGATCCGGCTACAGGTGCGGGTGACCATCGACACCGGAAGCAAGCCCACGGAGTCCGCCGACCCTTGCGCGCCCGAGCCGGCCCCGCATCGCTAACCGCTCGGGGCGACCGATGGCGATGACCGACACTTCACAACCGGCTTCTTTGACGTTGGACGTCGCCAAGCCTCTCGGCCAACGCCAAGCCGGACGCCCGCCGCGCACGCCGCTGGCGCTGCGCAATCTGCTGCACGAAAAGCTGCGCACCGGCGTGGCCATGATCGGCGTGGCCTTTGCCGTCGTGCTGATCTTGATGCAACTCGGCTTCTTCTTCTCGGTGGTCACAACCGCGACACTGACATACAAGCAACTCGATTTCCAGATCGCGCTGGTCTCGGTCGACTATCTGCACTTGGGCAAGCCTGGCGATCTGCCGCGGCAACGACTGGAACAGGCGGCCAACGTGCCAGGCGTCGCCGCCGCGCGGCCATTCTATATTGGTTTCCAGATGTGGCTGCACCCCGACCGGTCGTTGGGCAAGCGGCGGAGCATGATGTTGCTAGGCTTCGATCCTGACGACAAGACCTTCACATCCGAGGAGATCGATCGCCAACGCGAGGCGCTGCGCCTTCCCGGGCGCGTGCTGATCGATCGGCGCTCGCGCGATGAATTCGGCAATCCCCAGCCAGGCATGCAGACCGAACTGGGTGGCACGGCCGTCGAGGTCGTGGGCACGTATTCGATGGGCACCGGCTTCAGCGCCAACGGCGGCGCCACCATGAGCGAGAACACGTTCCGCCAGATTCTCAGCTTCTGGTCTCCGGATCGGATGAGCATGGGGCTGCTGCGCGTTGATCCGAAGTTCGATGTCAATCAAGTTGCCAAGCAACTGACCGCCGCGCTTCCGGCCGACACTTGGGTGCTGACGCACGATCAACTGGACTATGAAGAGCAATATCACTGGGTGGTAAAAACCCAGGTGGGGATTATCTTTGGTTTGGGCGTGCTGGTCGCGCTGCTGGTCGGCATGGGGGTGGTTTATCAAGTGCTGTCGAGCGACATCGCCCGGCGGATCGCCGAGTACGCCACCTTGGCGGCCATGGGATACACGCCGCGTTATCTGGCGCGCACGGTGGTCATGCAAGCGGTGATTCTGGCCGTGGCCGGTTTCCTGCCGGGGTTGATCACCGCGAGTTTCTTGTTTCGCATGGCCGCGGCCGAGGCGAACTTGCCCATGGAAATGACCTGGCAGCTAGCGTCGAGCGTCTTTTTGATTTGCGTGGGAATGTGCCTGGCGTCTGGGCAGTTGGCAATTCGCAAGCTGCGCAGTGTCGACCCGGCCGATTTGTTCAACTGACTTGCTGGTAAAGCATCGCATGGCGTCCGCGCTTCCGATCGATGTCGCCCAAACGCCCGCCTCCACCACGGCGCGGCGCTCGGGCCGGCGCGTGCGCACGCCGTTGGCCTGGAAAAACCTGACCTACGATCGTCGCCGACTGGCGTTGGCGTTGGCCGGGGTTGGTTTTGCGGTGCTATTGATGTTCATGCAATTTGGGTTCCGCTCCGCGCTGATCGAAAGCACCGTCGCCCTGCCCAACAAGCTGAACGCCGACATCATCCTGGTCAAGAAAAGTCGGCTCACGCTGCTGATGCACGAACGCTTTGATCGGTCGGTGTTGTTCCAGGCGCAAGGAGTGTCGGGCGTCGCTCGCGTGGTCCCCCTGTATGTCGAGACGCAGCGCTCGACGTGGCGGGCCAACCAACCCGGCTCGCGCGCCTTGCCGGTGCGCACCGTGGCCTTTGACCCAGCGCAGCCAGCGTTCAAAGACGACACCATCACGCGACTAGCGCCGCGGCTTGCCGAACCAAACGCAGTCCTGTTCGATGAATTGTCAAAGGGTGATTATGGCCGCCCCAAGGCGGGCGAGACGGCCACCCACACCGGCCATAAGGTTCCCATCGTGGGGCTGTTTCGCGTGGGGACTGATTTCGCCACCGACGCCACCGTGGTCGTCAGCGACCGAACATTCCGCGACTGGTTCGCGATTCCGCTGCTGGGCAATCCATTGGACCAGATCGACCTGGGACTGGTGCAACTGACCGACAAGGCAAACACTCGTCAGGTGCAAGCCGACATCCGCGCTCGCTTGCCGCAGCACGTGGCCGTGAAAACCAAGGGCGAATATATTGCCAGCGAGCAAGAATTCTGGCAAAGCAACACACCGGTCGGTTACGTGTTCACGTTCGGCACGATCCTGGGCTTCATTGTCGGGGCGATCATCTGTTACCAGGTTCTGTACGCCGACGTCAGCGACCATCTGCCCGAGTACGCCACGCTGATGGCCATGGGCTATCGGCCGCGGTACTTCCTGGCCGTAGTCATTTCCCAGGCAATTCTCCTGTCGGCGATGGCTTTTGTCCCCGCGGGCATCGCGTCGTGGTTATTGTATCAGGTGTTGTCGATGGTCACGGGGCTGCCGTTGACCATGACCTTGGGCAAGGCCGCCGGTGTGTTCACGCTGACCGCGGTAATGTGCGTGGTGTCGTCACTGTTTGCCCTGCGACGCTTGATGTCAGCCGACCCCGCCGAGTTGTTCAAATGAGCATCACCGACAGCCACAGTCATTCGGCCGTGTCACAGCTCTCCGCCATGATTGGCGCGGACGAGCCACAGGCCGTTTCGGTCCACGGCCTGTGTCACTTCTATGGCCAGGGCGAATTAGCCAAGCAGGTGCTGTTCGATAATCACCTCGAGATTCGCCGGGGCGAGTTGGTGATCATGACCGGCCCATCGGGGAGCGGTAAGACCACGCTGCTGACGCTGATCGGCGGCTTGCGCAGCACGCAGCGCGGCAGCTTGCGCGTGCTCGACGAGGAAATGCACGGCATGTCGCGCGAGGAACTGATCGTCATGCGCCGGCAGATCGGCTTTATCTTCCAGGCGCACAACCTGTTCCCCTCGTTGACCGCGGTCGAGAATGTGCGAATGGCACTCGAGCTGCACCGCGGCACGCGCGCCGAGATGAACGCGCTGGCCGAGGAGATGCTTGGCGCCCTGGGGCTTTCGCACCGGCTGAACTACAAGCCCCAGAATCTCTCGGGGGGCCAGCGGCAGCGCGTGGCCATTGCCCGCGCGCTGGTGGCCCGGCCGCGGATCATCCTGGCCGATGAACCGACGGCGGCTCTCGACAAGCAGTCAGGACGCGACGTGGTTGAGCTGCTGCGACGATTTGCCATGGAACAAGGGACGACCATCCTGATGGTCACGCACGACAGCCGCGTGATCGACGTGGCCGATCGGATTGTGAATATGGTTGACGGGCATATCGTCTCGGATATCCACGTGCGTGCGGCGGCGCAAATCTGTGACTTCCTCCGCAATTGTCCGCTGTTCAAAACCTTGACCCCCTCCACGCTCGTCTCGGTGGCCGAGAAGATCACCACCGAAAAACAACCCGCCGGCGCCGACATCGTCCGCCAGGGAGACCCCGGCGACAAGTTCTACGTCATTCACACCGGCCAGGCCGAGGTGATTGTCGAGCGCGATGGCGTGCGACGCCAGGTGGCCGTCCTGGGGCCGCGCGATTTCTTTGGCGAGGCGGCGCTATTGAAGAACGAGCCCCGCAACGCCACGGTTCGCACGCTGGAAGAGTCGGAGTTTTACGTGCTGGGCAAGGAAGATTTCCGCGCCGTGATCGACCAGAGCAAAACATTTCAGGACGAATTGCGGAACACGCTCTTTCAACGCTCGTAGAGGCGTCGCCGCGCGGTCGAAGGGCGCACAGCCCCTAGCGCATCATCCGATCGCTAAAGAAGACCCGCCGCGTCATCAACTCGGCCGGCTTGTCGTCAGTGGCGGCCTGGGCATCGGCCGCTGGTTGCGATTTCGATTCTTGGTCGCTCGTCGAAGTGGCCGTTTCGTGCTCGGTGGTTGGCGGAGGCGGCAGGGGCCAATCCTGGACGTTCATCGAAACGTCCGGGAGCGGCGCTTCGGCGCTCGGCTGCCCCTGGCCGGCTTCGACCGATTCGGCCGCGGGGAACAACACCTCACAGCCCAGCACGCCGGTCGATTGCTTGACTTGCACCAGCGCCTTGATGGCGCCAGCCACCGCTTCGACGACTTTGGCACGCGATTCCAAGTGCTTGAGCCGCGCCTGGTCCACATCGCCGAATGTCGCGCGATCGATCTTTTGTTGCTCGTCGGCAATGCTGGCGTGCCGGGCCGCTTGTTGCTCGGCTTGAACGGCGAAGACCACTTGCGACTGAGCGCCTTGATACAGTTCGACCGCGCCGCGGATTTCTTCGCTGATTTGCATTTGACGGCGACCCAACGATTCGCGCAGCTGCTGGGCGGCCAGGTCCAGGTCGCGATGCAAGACTGGACAGATTAGCAGCTTCAACAGCAAGTGGTGCGACTTCGCCCCCTCCCCACGCGACATGGGATGCAGCGCCCCCAAGTAGTCGCGAGCCACCGACAACGTGTGCGCGTCGAGATGGCTAATCAGATAGCACATGCCGGCCAGTTCGGCGCGGCTTCCCAAGCCGATGGCCACCTCGGCGTCGGTGTCGAAGACTTCCCGTGGCTGTTCCAGCGCCGTGATCGGCCAATAACGGGAGTCGGCGTCGTGGCACGACGCGCCGAGCTTCACCCGGAGCTGGCGATTCAGCGTCGCGATCTTCGTGTCGAGCGCCGCGCGTTGCGCTTGGGCGGCGATCAACTGCGGTTCAAATTCATTCAACGCGGCCGGCACGTCGGCGCCGCGTTGTCGCAACTGGGCGACTTGGTCGATGGCATGTTGCAGTTGCGTTACGCTTTCGTTGGCCAGGTCGAACTTGGCTTCGGCCTCGGCCAAGTCGAAATACAGCGTCAAGGCTTCACCGGCCGCGCGATTCTGCGATTCCAAGACAGCGTACTTGAGCGCCTCGGCCCGCGCTCTGGCGGCATGATGGAGCTTCGCTCCCAGCGACTGGCGCAGCGCCGCACGCTCGGTCATCAGGCTATAGCCCAGCGGTGCGTGCATGATCGCCAACCGCTGACACTCGGCGGCGCTCAACTCGACGTAGGCGGCCGCCCGCCCCACTGGCGCGGCCTCTTCGGCGTGAGTGACGACCTGGACCTTGCCGCGCTCGGCAACCGCCGCCGGCGCTTCGGCGGTCATCGCGCCCGTGCTGTTGCCGCGACGACCGTGATGCCGGTGTAGACTCGTAGCACAGCCGGTCGTGAGTACCAGCAGCACCATCGTCACGACAGCGGGTCGCGATAGCATTGCACGGTCGCCTGATCGCCTAAAATGTCGACTCATCAGACGATATATCGAGGGGAACCGCCGTTAAACTACAGCGATTCTTCGCATTCTCCGCGATCGTTACGACCGGACGTGAAGCTGCGCAGAATGGTGCAGACTGGCGATCAGCAATCGGCTGCTAGCAATTAGAGGGAGCGGCCGAGAACTAACTCCGCTTCGGTGCGTAGCCGTGCTCCTGGAACCACTGCCACGCCGCTTTGGCCGCTTGGCGCGCGGGGCGCGGCCGATATCCCAACTCGGCCGCTGCCTTGGCATACGTGTAATGATGCGGCCAGGTTGCCATCAGCGTCGCCGCCGAGTTCACGTCGAGTTCCCGTCCCTTCAGCTTGCCGATCAGATCGCCAACGCGCCCGATCGACTTCAAGACAAAGGGACGCACCGCGCGAATTGGCCGCCTCACGCCGACAACGTCGGCAAACATCGACCAGGCTTCAAAGTACGACATCGCCTCGCCACCCAGGATGTAACGCTCGCCACGCCGGCCGCGCTCGCTAGCCGTCAGAATGCCCGCGGCCACGTCGCGCACGTCGCAAAAATCGTTGCCGCCGCGCGGAGTGAACAGCGGCCGCTGCTGGGCCACGGCCAGCAACATGCGTCCGCTCGACGGCTTCCAATCCCAGGGGCCGAGCATGAACACCGGATTGACGATCACCGCGTCGAGCCCGTGATCAACCTCTTCGAGCACGACAGCTTCCGCTTCACGCTTAGTCAGGGCATAGGGGACTTGATTGCGCGGATCGGGAGGGGTGCTCTCGTCGGCCGGGTGCTCGCGGCTGCGCAGGCCCAACGCGTCAACGCTCGAAACGTGGACCATCCGCACTCCGGCGGCACGAGCCGCGCTGGCGACGTTCCTAGTTCCCTCAACATTGATCGCGCGATGCAGGCCAAGATTGGTCCAGCCGACGTGAACATAACCTGCTGCATGGACGACCCCGTTCACGCCGGCCATCGCCCGCTCGACCGAAGCCGCGTCGGTGATGTCGCCAGGGACCGATTCGACCGGCAACCCGGCCAACGGCTTGGTCGGGCTGTTGGCGCGCTGCAGCACGCGCACCTGGTCGCCGCGCTCGGCCAGCAGCCGCACCACGTTGTTGCCCACCAAACCAGTGGCGCCGGTAACGAGAATCAAGGGCATAGAGCAAGATGGACCGCCACCGAGGACAGTCTCAATCGCGGAAACAACAAAGAAAACCGACGCGCATGGCCACGCGGCCAGCTAGTCCACTACCTTAATCGCCCCAACTCGGCGGCGGTAGCACCCAGGCCAGATTGCGCAGCGCGCGTCGTGGAATCGGCTGATGGCGATTCGAGTTCGCCGGGCGCGTTGCGTAGTGAAAGAATGTAATACTCGCACGGCCGGCCCCCTTTGCCCCAGGGGCCTTGCGCGTGTTCGATCAGCGGCAAGTTGGCAATCAGCGGCGCGTATTCCGCCCGCTGCGCCGCCGTGTGCTTGTGATCAAAATAGATGGCCATCACTTCGGCCCCGCGCTGGCGATAATGGTCGAGTTCCCATTGCCAATCGGCGCCGAACGACTCGTGCCAAGTCCAACCTTGGCGATGGGCGTAATGGACGATCGGTTGCGGCGTCGTCGGGCCGGCCAACACCCTGCCCTGGGGCGAACAAAGCTGTTCGAGCTTGCCGCCGACAATCACGAAGCCCGCCTCTTGCTCCCAGCGCTTGTCCGAAACCAGCGGCGACTGCACCGCGGCCAGCACGACCAGCGCCACCGCGCCGTGCCAAGCTCTCGGCCGTAGCGCGCGAGGCCAACGCTCAGCCAACGTGCTAGTCCACGACCAGGCTAGTCCTTCACTCCAGACAAATCGCCAGCCAACCGCAGCCCACAGGGCAGCGCCGGGCAGCAACATCAGTTCGTAGTACTCGTGGTTCCACGATTTCGGCCCGAGCGCGATGTAATAGGCCAGCCCTGTTATGCCCCAGGCCAGCGCCGCGCGCGGCACAGCGCGACGGGCCACGGCGCTCATCACGCCGACAAGAATCAGTACTGTGTTGACCGGCCCACAGCTTTTCCAAAGGAACCGCTCGAACAGCCGGCTCCAAAAAATCCGCCGCACCAGCAGCGACGGCTCTTGAAAGATGAAGTACAAGCCGCCGCGAGCCGGGTTGTCCCGATCAATGAATGCCAGTGCCAGCCAGACCACGATCGGCAAGGTCATCCCCACCGCAGGCAGCCAGAACCGTGGCCGGAACAGCCCGCGCCAGCCATCGAAGCGCACGATCATCTCGGCCATCGGCAACAGGACGATCAAGCCATAGTATTTGAAGCTCGCGCTCAACAACCCCAGGCCGGTTGCCAGCCACAGCCAGCGCGCGCAACTATCGTCGAAGTATCGTCGATAGGCCGCGGCAGCCGCCAGCGCGCACGCCATCATCCACACGTCGGGCAGCACTGAGCGTCCATAGAACAGGAACATCGGCGACCAGCCGAGCGCCACGGTTGCCAACCACGCAAAGTTGCGTCCCATTTCGCGCCGCACCAGGGCGAAGAACGCCACCAGCGCCACCACCGAGCCTAATGAACTGAGCCCGCGGGCAAACCAATCCTGCCGATCGCCGAACCAGCGGTAACCAACGGCGGTCAGCACGTGATACAGCGGCACCTCTTCAGCCAGAGGCCGGCTTTCCCCTTCGTAGGATAGGAAGTCGAAGCCTCCTTCGAGCCACTGAAACGGCGGACCGGCCATCACGCGCGACTTGTTGGCCACCGCGATCTGCTTGTCCCAAAAGCCATCGACCACCGGCGCATCGTAGTGGTAGGCGCGCCACGCAACCGATAGCAACACCAGCGCGACGCAAATGCGCCGCAGCCAGGGCAAGAGGAACTCGGTGTTGTTCGAGCTGTCTGCGTTCACTTTGGTCCTATGCCGCTTGCCGCATCAATGTTGAGTATCCAATCATTTCGCTGACGATCATCGCCACTCGCTCCGCCGCGTCAGGCACTGCCAGGCGTCGCATCGCCTGCCCCAGTGCCTCGCGCGCCACGCGATCGACCAACAGCGGCGCCAGCGTTTTGGCCAGCGTCGCGCCAGGCTCACCAGTGCGGAAGTCGACCAAGTGACATCCGCCGGCCTCGGCATAGACTTGGGCATTGTGCCATTGATGCTGATCGACCGCCCGCGGGTAAGGACACGCCACGGTCGGCACGCCCAACGCCGCCAATTCGGCCAGGCTCGTCGCGCCGGCCCGCGTGACGACAAGATCGGCTTCGGCCAGCACTTCGGCCGGATGATCGATGAACGGCGTCACGTGTGCATCGCACCCCATCAAGGCGTAGCGTCGCGCGACAGCCTCGGCCTCGGTCGTGCCCGTCTGATGTACCATTCGCCAGCCGAGCGCCACGCCACGCAGTTGCGTCAGCGCGTCGAGGAAGGCGGTGTTCAGCTCGACCGCGCCGCCGCTGCCCCCCAGGACGACGCAGGTTTTCTGCACGCGATCGGCATCGGCCCGGCGTGACGTGACACGAAACGGACGGCGCAGCGGATTGCCGGTGACCACCGCCTTGTTGCCTGCGCTTCCCAGCCAAGACTGCGATTGCGACAGTGCTAGACAGACAACGCTCGCTCGCCCGGCCAACCAGCGCGTGGCCCGACCCGGCACGGCATTCTGTTCGAGCAACAACGTCGGCAAGTTCATGCGCTGCGCGGCGGCCACGGCCGGCACGCTGGCATAGCCCCCCAGGCCGACGACCAGCGACGCCTGCTCGCGTTCGAGCCAGCGCCGCGCCGTTAGGCTGGCGGCGATATGTGATGAAGCAAAACGGGGCCAGTGCCACATTTTGCGCGGCCCCGGCGCGGCCGCGATGGCCATGTAGTCAAAGCCTGCCGCCGGCACCTCGCCTCGTTCGAGCGAACGTCCGCTGCCGACGAAGGTGATGCGCAGCTCCGGCTGCGCTTGTCGCAAAGCTTCGGCGACCGCCAGCCCTGGGAACAAATGCCCGCCGGTTCCTCCGCCCGCGAAGACAACGTGCGTTCCGCGCGAACCGCGATGTCCGTGAACCGTGCCGGCGATTGGGTGGTGTGCTTTCATCACGGATTCCTGATTTGATTAGCGCAGTTCGGTGGCGACTTTGGTTTTGGCGATCTCGAAATCGTTCGAGCGTGGCATGGTATTGGCCAACAGCAACCCGATCAGCGCGCAGCAGCCTGCCACAACCCAAAAACGAAACACGATTCTCCGCTCTGGCCAGCCGAGAAACTGAAAGTGATGATGCAACGGCGCACAGCGAAGCACCCGGCGTCCAGTGGCTCGAAACCAGCCCACCTGCAACAGGACGCTGATCGCTTCGATGACAAATACACCGGCGACAACCAGCCAAATCCACTCGACATGAGCCGATACGGCCAGCCAACCGAGCACGCCTCCCAAGGCCAGTGCGCCGGTGTCTCCCATGAACACCTGGGCCGGATGACGATTGAACTTCAAAAACCCCGCCACGGCTCCGACGAGCGCGGCCGTGAAGACGAGCATTTCGTTCGCGCCGCTGCCGGCGAGCGCGACCGCGCCGATCATGGCAACCGCGGCCAGTGTCCACGTTCCCGCCGCCAGGCCATCGAGCCCGTCGGCCAGATTCACGGCGTTCGACGAGGCAATGACCACGAACCCAGCCCAGGCCAACTGCCAGCCGACGAGCGCACTTGTCGAATCAGCAAACGCGGCCTGCCACGCCAACGCCCCGGCCGTAACAGCAACCTGACCAAGCAATTTTGCCGCACTCGACAACCCGCGGCGCGTGAGCCGACGTTTCAGGTAATCGTCGGCAAAGCCCACGGCCGCCATGCCGGCGATCAGAATGCCGCCGGTTTGTACCTGCACGTCTTCCCAATCGGCGGCAAAGAACAGCGCGCAAGCACTGGCGACTAGAAAGATCAGCCCGCCCATTGTCGGCGTGCCAGCCTTGCTTTGATGCAAGGCGTGCAACAGCGGAGAGTCCCGACGGATCGTTTCGCCGCCGAAGCGACGGAGCCATTGAATCGCTCGGCCGCCAAACAGCAGCACCAGCGTGGCCGATACGATCCCGGCAACGGCCGCACGCAAAGGCCACGGCGCGCCGAAGCTCGACCATTCGCTGAGCAAGGCTACGGCTGCTGAAATACTCATCGATGCCGATCGGGGGTTCGAGCGTTCCGCCTGACGACCGCAGCGCCCCAACCAGCGTAGGCGCGATTCACCGGTCGAGCGTCGATCAGACCGGGCGACCTTGGTTCCCTGATCCCCGAGGCGACGGTTGGGCCGTCGCCCCGGGGCTCAGTATCAAGCCCCTTCGAGAAGCTCTTGCCGATCCGACTGACCCAGTAGTCGAATCGACAAGTGGTATGCTTCGACCCAGGAGGGAGGCTGACGCCGCGCTGTCCCGCAACAGTTTGGCGTCATCGAAGGAGCTTGCAAAAAAATCGGGGAGATTCTCCTGCGTGTTTTATTTCGTCGCGAGGCGATCAAGCCGCCACGCGCTGCAACTCGTCTGCTTCGGCCCGCCAAATCTTCAAGCAAGTTTCCATGCCCATGACGCGTGAACCTTTGAGCAATACGACCGAGCCGGGCCGAGCGCGCTCGCGCACCACTTCAGCCACACCAGCCGGCGAGTCACAGGCGATCGCGCGTTGCTCGGACATGCCAGCCTGCTGGGCCGCATTGACCACGTGATCGGCGTTGGGCCCACAGGCCACCAGCAAATCGGCGCCGCAGCGCGTGACCACTTCCTGGCCAAACCGGCGGTGCAAAGCGGGGGCTTCGTCACCCAACTCGCACATATCGCCACAGGCCACGATCCGCAGCCCCGGCGAGTCGTCATGCCGCAACAACTCCAGCCCCGCCCGCATCGACAACGGGCTGGCGTTGTACGAATCGTCGATCACGCGCAGTTGGCCGATCGAAAGAGCCGCGCCGCGCTGAGCCGGCGGCACGAACAAGGCCAAGCCAGCTCGAATCTCATCCCAGCTCAAGCCGAACTCGCGCCCCACCGCCACAGCGGCCAGCACCGAAGTCAGATGATGCCGACCCCAAACGGGCGCGACGAGGCGTTCGCCCTGAACCGTGAACGACAAGCGACCGTGGGCGTAGCGCACTTGGGTGGCCATCAGATCGGCTCGCGCTGAGCGACCAACCCAAACGATGCGAGCCTTGGTCGATCGCTCGAAATCACGCTGCGCCGGGTCGTCGGCATTGAGCACCGCCAGCCCTTCCGCCGGCAGCGCCGCGATCAACTCGGCCTTGGTCGTGGCAATCGCGCCGCGGCTGCCAAATGTTTCGAGATGCGATTCCCCCAGTTGCGTGACCACGCCGATGTGCGGTCGGCAAAGCTGGCACAGCTCGGCGATCTCGCCCGAGCGGCGGGCCGCCAACTCGACCACGGCATATTCGTTGGCTGGGGCCCACTGACTCATGCTCAAGGGCACGCCGAGCTGGTTATTGTAGTTTTCAGGGCTGCACGAGCCGGCCAGGCGCACGCCTAAAACCGCGTCGATCAACAGTCGAGCCGTCGTCTTGCCCACGCTGCCAGTGACCGCGGCCACACGACCGGCAAAGCGACCGCGCTGCCAGCGAGCGAAATCAGCCAGGGCCGCTTGACCATCGGCAACGACGATCGCCCAGCGCCCGACGGGCACCGACTTGGGCGCCACGTGCGTAACGACGCCAGCCGCGCCGCGATTAAACGCATCGGCCACGAACTCGGCTCCGTCCCGATCGACGCCACGAACCGCCCAGAACACTTCGCCGGCATTCAACTTGCGCGAGTCGATTGCCACGCGCGGCAATACCTGCTGTGCGTCAACGACTTCGTTCGCGGGGCCGATCAATTTGCCGCCGACCGCTCGGACCAGATCGGCCAACGTGATTTGTTCACTTGCTTGCATTCGCCTGACACTCCCTAACAATGCGTGACCGGGCTGCCGCCTAGGCGGCTCGCGACGACTGGCTGTTCCACTGGGCATAAAGCCAATCGCGCGCAACCTGCCGGTCGTCAAAATCGATCTGGCCATCGGCCAGCTCCTGATATTCTTCGTGCCCCTTGCCAGCAATCAGCACCACGTCTCCTTCGCGGGCTTGTTGCAGGGCATAGCAAATTGCCGCGGCACGATCGTCGATAACATGCACCGCCTCGGGCATGGCAAAGCCGCGCATGATGTCGGCCACAATGCGCCGCTGTGACTCGTCGCGCGGGTTGTCGCTGGTAACGATTGCCAGATCAGCACGCAACTCGACGGCGCGGGCCATCAGTGGCCGCTTCGACCGATCACGTCGCCCGCCAGCGCCAAACACGCACAACACGCGGCCCGAAGTCATTTCGCGTAGCGCGTCGAGTACGCCGGCCAAGGCGTCGGGCGTGTGGGCATAGTCGACATACACACCGAACGACTGACCACAGACGATCGGCTCGAGCCGACCCGCCAGCCGATCGACGCTTTCGAGCCCGCGCACGACGTCGGGCGTCGAGACGCCATAGGCCAACCCAACCGCGGCGGCGACCAGACAGTTTTCGATGTTATGCCGGCCGATAAGGCGCGTGCGAACCGGAACCGACTCGCTACCGATTTGCAGCAGGAACGTCTGCTCGCTCAAGCAGCTTTCGACCGCCACGGCGTTCAATTCGGCCGCCCGGTCGAGCGCCACGGTCAAGGCCGGGCCATCGACGCGGGGCAGATACATTTCTCGACAAACGTCGTCCTCGACGTTCAACACCACCACGCCCGACGGCCCCAACTGCTCGAACAGCCGAGCCTTGGCGGCACGATAGGCGGACAGCGTCTGGTGATAGTCCAGATGATCGTGCCGGACGTTCGTGACCGCGACCACATCGAACTCGACGCCGGCCACTCGCGATTGCTCGAGCGCGTGACTCGAAACCTCCATCACCACGTGCGTGCAACCGGCCGCTTCGGCGCGGGCCATCCAGGCCGCCAACACCGGCGCGGGGGGCGTGGTCCAGCGGGCCGCCTCGAACTCGACGCCGTCGCTATAGCCGAGCGTGCCAAGCACCGCGGGATATTGCCCCGCCGCTCGCAGCACGCCGGCAATCAAATGCGTGGTGGTCGTCTTGCCATTGGTGCCAGTGACGCCAATCACCTTGAGACGCTGACTGGGATTGCCGACCAGGGCCTGGCACAAGTGGCCATACGCCCGGCGCGCATCGGCGACACAGGCCACCGGAACGTCGACCTGAATCGGCCGCTCGGCCAGCACGGCCGCGGCGCCGCGAGCAACCGCGTCGGCGACAAAATCGTGACCGTCGCGCTCGACACCCGACAGCGCGACAAACAGATCGCCAGGACGAACCTGGCGCGAATCGGCGCAACAACTGCTCACACGGATCTCGTCGGCGCCGAATAACTCGGCTTCCGGCAAGACCTGGCGCAGCGCGATCCCGTGATTTGACGCCGATCCTAGCGTCATACGCAACAAGGCCTCCTTGCCTTGACGACTCGTGGGCGGGCCTTCCTGGCCGCCCGTTGCCACGCTTCGCCTGGGGTGCGCTGCGTGGCCGAGTTCGTTGGAGCGGATTCTCCGAAATCTGCCGCAGGTGTCAAGGTCGAAATCAGGGCGGATCGCGCTAGACAAACCAGGCCGCACTCGAACAATGAGGCAAATCAGTCGCACCGCCCCGCTATCACTCGCTCATTGGCGCCACGGCCTGCTATGTCGCACGACGATTTAGACCTGAACGGGGTCGCCGAGTACTTGCACCTGTCGCCGGCGCAAGTTCAACGGCTCGTCGAGCGAGGCAATTTGCCAGCGCGACGCGTGGCGGGGCAGTGGCGGTTCTCGCGCGCCGAATTGCGCGAATGGTTGGAACATCAAATTGGCTTGTCGAACGAAGCAGAGTTGCAGCGCATGGACGAGGCGTTCGACCGCGACCTGGCGGCTGCCGATAGCGAGCCGCGCTCGGTCGCCGAAATGCTGCCGCTGGCGGCGATTGCCATTCCGCTGGCGGCGCGAACGCGGGCCTCGGTGATTGCTGGCATGATCGAGCTGGCGGCCGGGACAGGCTGGCTGTGGGATACAGCCGCCATGACCGAAGCCGTGCAACAGCGCGAAGACCTTTGCCCGACGGCGCTCGACAACGGCGTGGCCATGTTGCACGCGCGGCGGCCGTTGCCCGCGGTCTTGGAGCAACCGTTCATCTGCCTGGGGCGAACCGAAACCGGCATACCATTCGGCAACGCCCGGATGACCGACATTTTCTTCCTGATCTGCTCGACGAGCGATCGGGGGCACCTGCACACGCTGGCGCGACTGAGCCGGGTGGTGAACGACGACTCGTTCCTGCAAGCGCTACGCGAAGCGCCCGACGCGGCCTTGGCGCGCGAGCTGATCGTGGTCCGCGAGCAGTCGTTGCTGGCTTAATCGGGTTACTGATCTCTTGTGAGTGGTGTGGATGGCGATTGTCAATTCCAACCCGATTCCTCGCATCGAGCACGCCTGGCTATTTGTGGGCGATCTCGGCAGCGACGAGTTCGCGGCCTTGCGCGCCGACTTGTCGCGGTTGCCGACGCAGCGCGCGGTTGCCAATCTGGCCTCGGGGGTCGCTGATATCGACGATGGGTTTTCGCCGACGTGGATCGTGCTGGTCGAAGCGTTGCCGCGCGCCTTGCGGCGTGATGAGCTGGCCCGATTGACCGAGCGCTGGCCGCTGGCGCGCGTGCTGCGTGTGGCGGGTTCCTGGTGTGAATCGGAGCGGCGGCATGGCTGGGACTGGCCTGGGGCTTGGCGCATCTTGTGGCATCAGTGGCCCAGTTGGCTGGCGCAGACGCAGTCGCAAGCCGAGCGCGGCGAGATGCCAGCCCGCCAGGCGACCACCTCGGACGAGGAAAGCTGGCTCGTTGATGCGCCGCCTGCAACCAATCGCGCCGCGAGCGGCACAAACCCACGACCGCGAGCACTCGTCGTCGGCGATGATGCCGAGCAGGCTGCGTGGCTCGTCAAGGCGTGCGTCCGGCTGGGATTCGATGTTCAGCACCGTCGTAGCACTGAGGCCGCCGAAGAGTCGAATTGCGCGGCCGTGGTCTACGACGTGGCTTTTCCACAGTCAACGAGCATGGAACAGATTGCCGTCTGCCGACAGTCGCATCCCGCCGGGGCGTTCGTCGTCCTGTGCGGCTTTCCCCGCACCGACGATGTGGCCCGCTGGCAAGCCGCCGGCGCGACGGCTGTTTTGGCCAAGCCAGTCCGCTTGGCGGACCTGGACTGCGCGCTCATGCAAAAGTTAGCGCAACAGAGCGTTCTACCAGGCGTCTGATTCGTCACCACCCCACTCGTCCTGCTCCGGCAAATCGGTGCGGATGATTTCGCGCTTCCACTCTGGTTCGTGGACCGGCCAGACGCGCATCCGGGCCCCCTGGTGATGTGACTCGCCGGGTTGACCCGACTCGTTCGAGCGCAGCCAAGTCGACCGTTCCCAGTCGGCCAGTTGCGGTGGCCGGCCGGCCAGGTTGCTGCGCCGCCAACTGATGGCTCGCTGGTCGACTACGGTCACGATGGCCGGCGCGTCGAAATCGAGCATCCGTCGGGCCAACAACTCGTGGCTGGCGGTGTGAAACTGCTGCTTCAGCGCCGGCAGGTCCCAATCGCAAGCCCGGCCCAGATCGCCAAACCATTCGGCCGGCAACAGCAGTCGCGATGCCAGTCGATTGGCCAGTTGCTCGCGGGCGGTCGGCGGCGCTTCGGCCGGGTCGACACCGAGCGAGGCGAACAACTCGACCGAGAGATGCTCGCCGATTTCGTGGGCGACGGCCCACTGTTCGCGTTCAGGGCGGGGGTCGCGACGGATAAAGATCGACGCCTCGCGTAGCATGTCGTCGCGGCCAGAGCGCTCACCCGGCGAATTGAAACCCGAGCGGACATAGCGCGCCCGCTCGGCCTGCCGATCGTTGCGCAAGACCGTCAGCCCGAGCGCTTGGGCAACGCGAAAGGCGTCGACCGCCGGCTGAAACACACCGGCCCGGCGTAGCAGCCGGCCGACCTGGGCATCGATCGCCCGGTACACCTGTTCCCAAGGAATCTCCGCCAGCATCATTCGTGACCTCTGGCTGCCGAATCGTCGTTTTTATGAATAATGAACATTTGTACACATTCTACTGCCCAATGCAAGCAAATTCGCTCGATTTTCTGGCCCCGAAGTCGCCCCCTCCGGCCCCTCGTCACTTTTGGCCTGCCCGGGTAGGATGAATCGATTACCAACCGGCCGCCTGTTTTCCACCGCTAGTTCCATCGCCGCATGACTTTTACGCCGATCATCGACGCCCAGCCCCTGCCCCACCCCAACCGGTCGGAAGCCCCGGCCTCGAAGGGCTCGTACTGCTTCATCAGCCTGGGCTGTCCCAAGAACCTGGTCGACAGCGAGCGGATGCTGGGACTGCTGCAGTTGGATGGCTATCGAATGGTCGGCGATCCCGAGGGGACCGACTTTGTCATCGTGAACACCTGCGGGTTCATCGAAGCGGCCCGGGCCGAGTCATTCGCCACGATTCGCGAGATGCTCGAGTTGAAGCGCGCCGGCGGCACCAAGGGCGTCATCGTCTCGGGCTGTCTGGCCGAGCGCGAGAAGGCCCAGTTGCTCGAGACCCTGCCCGAGATCGACCATCTGGTCGGCGTGTTCGGGCGCGAGCAAGTGACCAAGGTGGCCGACCGGCTGGTCGGTCGCCTGAACGAACAGCGCACCGTGTTTCAGCCGGCGCCGAGCGTGGCGCTGTCCGATCGGAACCGGCTGCGGATCACCCCCAAGCATTTCGCCTATTTGAAGATTTCGGAAGGGTGCGACCGGCTGTGTACGTTCTGCGCCATTCCGAAAATGCGCGGCAAGCACGCCAGCAAGCCCATGGAAGAGATCGTGGCCGAAGCCCGCGAGTTGGTGGCCGACGGCGTCCGCGAGCTGATCATCGTGGCCCAGGACACGACGTACTACGGCATCGACCTGTACGGCCGGCCGCGGTTGGCCGAGTTGCTGGCCCAGTTGGACCAGATCGAAGGTCTGGACTGGATTCGGTTGATGTACCTGTACCCGATGTACTTCGGCGACGATCTGATCGACGTGATCGCCGGCGCCAAGCGGATCGTGCCGTACTTGGACATGCCGCTGCAACACGCCGATGACACCATGTTGAAACGGATGCAACGCCGCGTGAACAAGGCCGAGACGGTCGCGCTGCTCGACAAGCTACGGGCTCGGATTCCGAACCTGGTGCTGCGGACGACGATGATCACCGGCTTTCCCGGCGAGACCGACGAGCAATTCGCCGAGATGGTCGACTTTGTGCGGCAGTACCGCTTCGAGCGGCTGGGCGTGTTCACGTACTCGTTCGAGCCCGATACGCCGGCGGCCCGCTTGCCCGACCATCTGCCCGAGGAAGTGAAGAACGCGCGGCGCGACGAATTGATGGGCGTGCAGCAGGAAATCGCCTTCGAATGGGCCGCCGCTCGGGTGGGCCAGCAGCTCGATGTGCTGCTCGATGCGCCATTGCCGGGCGAGCGCGATGTCTGGATCGGCCGCACCGCGGCCGACGCGCCCGATGTCGATGCGGTGGTGTACGTGACCGGCAAGAAGTTGCGCGCGGGGCAGATCGTCCCGTGCGAGGTCGTGGCCACCAAGGAATACGATCTGATTGCCGCCCCGATTGGTCGCGCACGCTAGGGACGTTCTGCATATAATGGCGGCGGGGCCGACCGAATTGTTCACGCCACGCCCCCCCGGCCCTCGACACTTTGCATCGCCTATGGTCAGCCCCGACACCGCATCCCGATCGGCCTCGGCCAAACAGGGCGTGATGACCGTGCCCAACCAGTTGACGGTGGCGCGGCTGGTGCTGTCGGTGGCCCTGTTCGTGGCGATGAGCTTCGAGTATTTCGGCACGTCGCTGGTGCTGTTCATCGTGGCGGCTAGCACCGATTGGCTGGACGGGTACCTGGCGCGGCGCTATGGCTGGGTTTCGACCTTGGGGCGCATTCTCGACCCGTTCGCCGACAAGATCATCATCTGTGGCACGTTCATCTTCTTGCTCGACGTCCCCAGCCGCGAGCTGCACGCTTTGGGCCTGCGAGCGTGGATCGTGGCCCTGATCGTGGGGCGCGAGCTGCTGATCACGGCGCTACGGAGCTTTCTGGAACAGCAAGGGCGCGACTTCTCGGCCTCGATGTCGGGCAAGTTGAAGATGGTGGCGCAGTGTATTGCGGCCGGGCTGTGCTTGGGCCTGTTGGGGTGGGGCACCTTGTTCGGCGCGTGGATCGTGATGCCGTCGTGGTACGGCGCGTTGTTGACGGCGTCGCTGTGGGTCGCGGCCTTCTTGACCGCCTATTCGGGCGTGGCCTACATCGTGGCCGCCGTGCGCATGATCCGCGATGAATGACGACGACCAAAGCGCCGCACGTCGCCCGCCGGCTGATTCGCCAACGCGTGTGCCCTGGACCGTTATTGATGTGCTGGTTTGCCTCCTCATCGTCACGGTGATCTACGGCATCACTTCTCTTTTCATGCCGCGCGCGCACGGCGCGGATATTAACGAGATAACACCTCGCGAAGGTGCTGACCTATTCGCCAAATCGGCGATTGCCAGCCTCGTTTCGACGGGGCTCGCCATTGCCTGGCTCGTCAAATGCAGCCGAGCGTCCGCCAAGGACCTGGGATTCAGCGTATCCAGGCTGGTGTGGGACGTGGCCTTGGGTGCCTTCGGCTTCTTGGCAATGGTGATTCCATTGCTGCTGATTAAAGCCGCGATCAAGGCAAGCGGAGTATTCGAAGGTGAGCATCCGATCGAGACGCTGCTCAGGCAATACCCCGACTTCGACCTTTGGTTATGGGCGACTGTGGCAGCTGTGATTGTAGCACCGCTGTCGGAAGAGTTCTTTTTCCGAGTGCTGCTGCAAGGGTGGCTCGAACGGATTTGGCCGTCGCAGCCGCGGACTGTGGCGGGTGGGTCGGCAGGCGAATCGGGCGCAGAATCGAGTCCACCGCCGCCACCGCGTTGGAAGACTTGGCTCCCTGTGCTAATTAGTTCGCTGATCTTCGCGGCAGTGCATTATAACCACGGGCCGGACCCGATCCCGCTGTTCTTTTTGGCGCTGCTGCTGGGGACGCTTTATCGCTGGACGCACCGCATTTGGCCGAGCATGACGGTCCACGTCCTGCTGAACGGCACGAGCATGGCCCTGCTAATCGCCCAGAGCTATTTGAAGCAGCAATGACGAAGAGCATTCGACCACAACGACACGACGGTCACGATGTCGGAAATGCGGCAAACGAGTGAACCGCAGAGGCGGGGCAGCTAAGGGGACATCTTCCTCAGGGACCAAAATGTAGCATTTCCGCTTCACCTCCACGCCTCGCTGGAACACGCTAAAAGGGATTCACGTAGACGCTCCCTTCGCCATGCGTTTTCCACCAAGGCAACCTGTCAGTCCACGGATATAGGATGTAGACGACGATGCAAAACACCGCTACTCCGGCAATGCCCCATCGACTGAATAAGATTGGGCGCGGCCTCAGCCAAATCAGTAGCGCGATAATGGGATTCACCAACCCAAACAATAGCGGCCAGACGATCAAAGGAGGCGCTACGGCTCCTGGAACTAGAAAGACATGTCTCGGTGCATTTGCGAGAGCATAGAACGCCACTGCTGACGTAATAATGAAGAGTCTTAGCCAAATATTCTCGTAGATGATTGAGTTTGTTCGCCTGCGGCTCGCGAGCAAAACAATTGACGCAAGAGAAATGTGAACGACAACGAGAATCGTAAACCACGAGGCATGGAGTGCCGAAAGAACTTGCCACCACGGCCGTATGCGCATGCCCTCGACGTCGATGAACGGCGGGAACAGAATGGAATAGACCGCGTACGCGATTGGCCAGCACGCAAATGAATGCCACCACCGCAACCTAAATGGCGACGGTCGAAGCCAGAGCGACACAAGGAATGCAGGAAGCGCCGGAAATAACACCAGCGACCAGATCAGCCAATCCAAGTCGGCCCAAGGACCGCCAACGCCGGGCGTCAGTACCGACCATTCGGGTGCCTCGGCTAGCGCGAGCAAACCCCAGGACCCAAGCACAAGTGCGAACGCGTACCAGGCCTTCGGATACCAAGAGAGGTTGCGCAAACGATAAAGAGCGATCCAGACTATTGATGTCGTGATGATCGTTCCTATGGTGGCCAAAAGAGCGCTTTGCGCTGCGAGTTGACTTTCCATTTTGGCACTGCCTATTGCGTCGTAATTACGACTTGGCGAGTTCGGAACATACCATTGGGACTGCGAACGCCAGAATTAAGCATCTTAGGGCCAACGGCCCGACCCATACCAGCCTGGGGCAACGCCCCAGGAATCTGGCAACGCAGCTTATTGAGGGCTGAAGGCCCGCCCCATTTCCGCGCTGACATCTCGGAAGAATGGGACGGGCTTTCAGCCCTTAGAACCCATTAGATGCCCATATACCTGGGGCGTTGCCCCAGGCTGGTATGGGGCGCACCTTTGGTGCTTAAGAAGAACTTGATCGCTTAGAAGAGCATGATCGCGACGACGTGCGATCGACTGCACGAAAGAATACGCTACCGGTATTGCCTTACCGTCGCTGTGTCGGTTGGCGGGTGGGTAGCTCTGCTGAGCGGTCGCCGGGGATGGCTGGCTGTTGCTTTTCGGCCAGCGCGGCCTGAGCGCCGATTTCGTCAGCGATCTGGTTGAAGCCGCTTGCCACTTTCTCGTCGACTCCTTCCAATTGGTCGACCAACTGCATCAACCCCTCGGGATTGACCTGGGCCGCTTTGTGAATGCGGTTCAGAAAGACCGCCGTCTCGCGATAGTTGTGATCGGCCACGTGCCCGACCAGCGGCTGGAACGTCTTGGCCAATACCTCGACCGTGACCGCTTCCATGCGGACAAACGAGTCGAGTCGGGCCTGGACCATCGGCTTTCCCTGCCGATCGAGATAGGTCGAAGTGCGGAGCAGGAACACGGCCTGGCCGCGGACCGGCTTGGGGAGCAGCATCCCTTCGTACTTCCCTTCGCCGTAAATCACATGGACGTGTGGCGAACGGACGAGGTAGCGCAGCTTGCCGCGTGTGCCGGCGTGATCGTCGGCGTCGAACGACACTTCATCGAGCCGCTTCACATGAATGTCGGTGATGTTCATCACCCGCCACATGTTGATCACGACCTCCGGATGCTCGATCAGGAACTGAAAGAGCCGGGCGTCGCATTCGATGGTCTGCGTGGGCAGATGGCGATAGAGCGTGACGTTCTCGAGCACGGCCGTAACCCGCGCGCGGTCTTCGCTGTCGAGCTGCGCCAGCGGCATGGCCTTGATGGCGTCGTCGCGATACTGGCGGTTGGTGCTGCCCGCGTTGGGCGTGGCGGCCGACGACGCGCCGGCCAAGACCAGCAGCGCGAGCGCGATTGCTCGGCAAGCTATGGAACCGCGCACCTGCATTCGTCCCCCCCACCTTCGTAACGTGTGCGGCCGCGACCTTGACGCGCTGGCAGACTTTTCCGACCGCTAACGATATTTCGGCAACCGATCGGGACGGGCCGCACACAATTTTCGAGCCATCTTGTCGCGCGCCGCTATCAGCTAGCGATGCCGCGGCGAGCTAGGCGAACGGGCGAATGCTCTTGTCAGTTCGGAGCCAGCTAGCAACAATGCCGGCGCGCAAAACTTGGGCGCGGAGCGCCCCTTTTTCAGACTCACGCGAGGGAGCGATCATGTCGAGTGCGCGCCGGGCCCGCTGGCCCTGGTTTGTCGTCAGCCTGTTGTTGGCCGCCGCGATTGCTGTCGGCTATTGGCGCTGGTTGCCCAATCAGGGGGACACCACGGCCTATTGGCAGCGACACCTGGCCACGATGAGCGACGCCGAAGCCGTCGCCATGCTCGACCAGTTGAGCACGCGCGGCGACGAAGGAATCGCCATCCTGGCCGCCAGCATGGCTTCGCAGCGCCGGCCCCTCGCTCAGCAGTCGGCCACGCTGCTGCGATCCAAGCTCGACGAGTGGGAGCTGCTGTCACCGCGCGCGGCAACGCCGCGGCTGATGGTGCTGGCCGACGCCTTGTCGAACCATGTGCAGCAATACGACGCCGACGCGCGGAATAGCGCCGCTGAGTTCATTACCCGTATCTTGTTGTGGCCGATCGATGCCGAGCGCGTCGACCGCCCGCGGTTGAACGTGGCCTGTCAGCGCGTGCTGCAGGCGATTGCCTCGGGCGAAGCCGCGGCCGCGAAGCCGGCGGGCTCGTCCGACCAGGTGACGGCCAACCTGACGCTACCGCAAATGAGTCGCGCCGATCGTGGCGGCGTGCAGAGCGACTTGCCCCCCGGCCCGCCGCAGATGGCGATGAACTCGGGCGCGCCGCGCGTCGAGCCGCGCCGACTGCCGCCGGCCGCAACTACGCAGGCTCGCAACATCGACGCCGGCGATACGGCGGCCAGCAACATGCCAGCTCGCGTGCCGGAGAACGACCCATCGGCGCCGACCTTGCCGACCATCGCGGCCGTGAACTACAGCAACCTGAACGTCGTGCAACTGTGCTCGTACTTGAACGACGCGGAAGCCAGCCTGGCCACGGCCGCCAAGCAGGAATTGGCCGCTCGCGGCATCTCGGCGCGACAGATGGAAGTCGGCGCCGGCGTCACCAATCCCGACCCAAGCGTGCGGCGGCGCTTTGCCGAGATGTTGCCCGGGATGACGGGCATCGACGCCAAGCCCTGGCTCATGCACCTGAGCAACGACGAGGACGCCAGCGTGCGGCTGACGGCGATGACGCTGATGGCCACGTCACGCGACCCGGCGATGCTGGCCCGAGTGACCGAGATGGCCCGCACCGACAATGATGAGCGGGTGCGGTATCAGGCGAGCCGGATCATGGAATCGATGAACGATAAACGATGAGGAGAAGAAACGATAAATGATGAACGATAAACGATAAAGTAAGACTGCATTCGTTTATCGTTTACACTTTATCGTTTCCTAGCGCAGCGTTCCGCCGTCGATCACCGTCACGCGCTTCGCGGTGACGTGGCTGGCCTTCTCTTCGGACAGATAGCCCAGCGAGCCCGAGACACCGATCTCGCGTCCCACATAGTTTCGCAGGTTCACGCCCGGCGAGGCCGAAACGTACGAGCGAATGGCGCCGTTGCGATCGAGCAACGCGAACTGCGGGCCGCCGGCGCGGCGCGAGACCACCTGGGCCAGCTTGCCGGTCCCGTCGTAGCGTGGATCGGGGGCGGCCGGCGCCGTCGGGTCCGAGGGACGCGGCGCTCGGGCTGCCAACTCCTGGCGGCGCAGCTCGGTCTGGCCGGCCGACGCCATGCTCGACGTGTAACGGTTCCGAATGTCTTCAAAGCGGTCGATCTTGGCCAGCAACAGCCGCGCCTGCCCCCGTTCGACCGGTGTTTCGCTCTTGGCCAGCATCCGCTCGGCCTCGTCGCGCAGCTTGGCAAAATTCCAATCGGTTGGCGCTTGGGCCACCTCGGTCGACAGCTCCAGGTCCAGCGTATCGAGCCGATCGAGCACGCCAATCGTCGGCTTGCCGGCCGACGCGCTTTGCCGCGCCCGTTGGCGCGCGATGGCTTCCTGGTCGTCGCGGGTGATGCTGCTTGGCGCGTATTCAGTCGCCGAACGGTCGTCGCGTTGACGTCCGCCGGCTTCGCGCTCGTCGCGGGCCAGCTTGGCGATGATCAGGTTGTTCTTGGCGTTGCCGGCGCGCTCTTCGATGGTCGGCAAATCCTGGCTGACGTACTTGCCCGAGATCCAACGAAACTCGCCGGCGGGCGGGGCGATCTTGTACCAGGTTTGCAGACCGTTCTCGGTTTCGAGCTTGCGGGCTTCGAGAATCTCGACGTGTTCCCCTTGGTCCAAGCGAACCTGGATCACGTCGCGGACGTCACTAAATGAGCTACCGACGCGCGCCATCACGTGCTGGCCCGAGACTTGCCCGCGGCCGTGACCGGTGGGGGTGATGAACTCGGCGGCGACCCAACTGTACGAACCCTCGGGAGGCCGTACCGCGTACCAACCGCCCGGATCGTGACGATAGACTTCGACCACGTCGCCGCGGCCGACCTTCATGACCGGGTAATAGTTCTCGCCGGGGCCGCTGCGCACATAGACGTCGTCGGTGCGGACCCAGGCGCGATACGGAAACGACTCTTCGGCCCGTGCCGCAGGCGCAAAGCCAACCAGCCAAGCGAGGCCGAGCAGGGCAAATGAAACACGACGCAGCAACATGGGCGGCGTCTCCTCGATATGCGGGAGAGGTACGGAGAAAAGCGTTTCTAGGAGGGGCCGGACTTGTACCTAAAGCGACCGGTGACCACAAGATCAGGTGGACGCTAGCGGGTGCTATAAAGGGCAACGGACCTCGACCAAGCCCCAATGTCCAAATCCCAATGACCAATCGGAGAAACCCTACGTTTGATCCTATTGGTCATTGGTGCTTGGTCATTGAGACTTTACATTCCGTTGTGCCTCCGTGGCTTGCCCCCTGTCTTTGCCGTCGTGCGACGGGGTTCAACGATTGCTGCCAGCACGGTAGAATCTGCGGTTTTCGTTCGTTGGCCCCCTGCTGCTATCATGCCTCGCTACAATCCCGCCGCCATCGAGCCCAAGTGGCAACGCTATTGGGAAGAACACCAGACGTTCGCGGCTCCGCGACTGCCCACCGGCCCCAAGCTCTATGTCTTGGACATGTTCCCGTATCCCAGCGGCGACGGTCTGCACGTGGGGCATCCCGAGGGGCAAACGGCCACCGACATCACGTGTCGCTTCGAGCGGATGCGCGGCAAGTGCGTGCTGCACCCGATGGGCTGGGACGCCTTTGGGCTGCCGGCCGAGCAGCATGCCATTCGCACCGGCACGCCGCCGCGCGTGACGACTGAAAAAAACATCAACAACTTCCGCCGCCAGGAAAAGATGCTCGGCTTCAGCTACGACTGGAGCCGCGAGCTGTCGACCACCGACGTCGATTACTTCCGCTGGACCCAGTGGATCTTCCTGCAACTGTTCGACTCCTGGTTCGATGAGGCCCAGCAGCGCGGCCGCCCGATTGCCGAGTTGCCGATTCCCGACGATGTGAAGGCGGCGGGGGCTGATGCCGTTCGTCGCTACCAGGACGACCATCGACTGGCCTACCAGTTAGAAGCGCCGGTCAACTGGTGCCCTGCCCTGGGGACCGTGCTGGCCAACGAGGAAGTGATCGGCGGCGTCAGCGAGCGCGGCGGGCACCCGGTGGTGCGCATCCCCCTCAAGCAATGGATGCTGCGAATCACGGCCTATGCCGACCGCCTGGAAAAGGATCTCGACAGCGTCAACTGGCCCGAGAGCATCAAGGCGCTGCAGCGCAATTGGATCGGCCGCAGCGTCGGCGCCGAGGTCGACTTCTTCATCGGCCAGGACAGCGAGCGCACTGCCGGCAAGCCCGCGCCTATGGCATTCAAGGCCTGGCGAACAGCGCGCACCCAGAGCGGTTTTCCACGCAAGCCGGGCGCGGAAGTCCTGCGAGTGTTCACCACGCGTCCCGACACGCTGTTCGGCGCGACGTACATGGTGATCGCGCCGGAGCATTCGCACATCGAGCGCCTGACCACGCTCGAGCAAGCGGCCGAGGTCAAAGCCTATTGCGCCCAAGCGGCCAGCAAGAGCGACCTGGACCGGACCGAGTTGAACAAGGAAAAGACCGGCGTCTTTACCGGCAGCTTTGCCGCCAATCCGGTGAACAACCGCCCGGTGCCGATCTATGTGGCTGACTACGTGCTGGCCAGCTACGGCACCGGCGCGATCATGGCCGTGCCGGCGCACGACACGCGCGACTTTGAGTTCGCGGTGAAATACAACGTGCCGATCGTCCCGGTCGTCGACCCGGGCGACGCCAAGGACGTGGTTCGCGACGACGTTCTGGCCGGTCGCGCGGTCTACCCGGGCCTGGGCGTGGCGATCAATTCGAGCATGTTCAACGGCACGCCGACCGAAGAGTTCAAAGTCAAAATCTCCGACGACCTGGCCACCAAAGGGGCCGGGCGCATGGCGGTGAACTACAAGTTGCGCGACTGGCTGTTTAGCCGTCAACACTTCTGGGGCGAGCCGTTCCCGATCTTGCACGAGTTGGACGACAAGGGGGAACCGACGGGGATGATTCGCGCGGTCGACGTACAGGACTTGCCGGTCGATCTGCCCGAGATGTCCCACTTCAAGCCGCACGGCCGCCCCGAGCCGCCGCTCGAAGAAGCGCCGCAGGAATGGCTCTACCCGACGATTGACGGCAAGAAGTACAAGCGCGAGACGAACAGCATGCCGCAATGGGCCGGCTCGTGCTGGTACTACTTGCGCTTTTTGGACAACAAGAACAAAGACCGGTTCATCGACCCGGAAATCGAAAAGGCCTGGATGCCGGTCGATCTGTACATTGGCGGCGCCGAGCACGCGGTGCTGCACCTGCTCTACTCGCGATTCTGGCACAAGGTGCTGTTCGACCGCGGCCACGTCAGCATGCCCGAGCCGTTCAGCAAGCTGGTGAACCAGGGAATGATCCTGGGCGAAGACGGCGGCAAGATGTCCAAAAGTCGTGGCAACGTCGTGAACCCCGACAAAGTGGTCGAGGACTTCGGCGCGGACTCGCTGCGGCTGTACGAAATGTTCATGGGGCCGCTCGAGGCGTCCAAGCCGTGGAGCATGGAAGGGGTCAGCGGCGTGCGCGGGTTCCTGGATCGCGCCTGGCGCTTGATCATCAACGACCGTGTCGACCACGTCGAGCTGAACGCCGCGGTCGGCGACCACGAGATGACCGCCGAGCAGGCCCGCGTGCTGTACCGGACGATTCGCGACGTGGGTGGCGACATCCAAAAGCTGTCGTTCAACACGGCCATCGCCAAAATGATGGAGTTCGTCAACTTCTTTACCAAGGAAGATCGGCGGCCGCGCGAAGCGATGGACAAGTTCGTGCTGGTCCTGTCACCGTTCGCGCCCCACCTGGCCGAAGAACTGTGGGAAGCGCTCGGGCACACGAAGACACTGGCCTATGAGCCCTGGCCCGCGCACGACGAAGCCAAGATCAAGGAAGACACCAAAGAAATCCCGGTGCAGATCAACGGCAAGGTGAAGGCCAAGCTGATTATCTCGACCGACGCCACGCCCGCCGAAGCCGAAGCGGCCGCCATGGCCGACGAGAAGGTGAAAGAACTTCTCGCCGGCAAGGCGGTCGTCAAGGTGATCGTCCCGCCCGGGGCCAAGCTGGTGAACTTTGTCGTCAAGTGAGGCGGACGCGAGTTATTTGACAGGCGCGAGGGCTTTGTCCTAATCCTTCTCCCCCGGGGAGAAGGTGGTGAGCGCAGCGAACCGGATGAGGGTCGCGCGTCGGTCTGGCGCCGCACTGCTGGAAAGGGGATCCTCATCCGGCCTATCGGCCACCTTCTCCCGGAGGGAGAAGGGTTGATAGTTGCCGTCCCGACAGTTCATCCGTGCTTTACGTCTGCACACTCGCGCGCTTGACCGGTGCTGGCCACGCCCTGATACTGACGGCCACTTGCCGGCTTCGATGGACGACTGCCGGCGAGTTCTCACCTGCCGAGGGCATTTGAAATGACGCGCTGTCGCACGGTCGCGCTGGTGTTGGTTTCGACAATCATTCTCGGCACGGCTGCGCCATTGCGCGCCGGCGACGACTCTTCAAAGAATGCTGACGCCAAGCCCGATCCGCGCCAGTCGATCGTCCACATCACGACCACCAAGCGCGGCCCCATGCCGACGCAGCCCTGGACCAAGAGTACGCCCCAGGACAGCACGGGGACCGGCTTTGTCGTCGAGGGGAATCGCATTCTCACCAACGCCCACGTCGTCGGGAACGGCAGCCAGATTTACGTCCAGCCCTACCAGTCGGCCGACAAGCTGCGCGCCGAGATCGTCTTGCTCGCCCCCGAGATGGACATGGCCCTGTTGTCCGTCGAGAACGAAGCCGACTTCTTCGCCACGCGTCCGCCCCTGCCGCGCGCGGCCAAGTTGCCGGCGTTGAAAAGCTCGGTGGCGTTGTACGGCTTTCCGGTCGGCGGCGAGCAGTTGTCGGTGACCCAGGGGGTCGTCTCGCGGATCGAGTTCGTCACCTATTACCAGTCCGGTCTCGGGCTGCGGATTCAAATCGACGCGGCCATGAACCCCGGCAACAGCGGCGGCCCGGCGCTGCTCGACGGTGTCGTCGCGGGTATGGCCTTCGCCGCCGTCACCAGCGCCGAGAACATCGGCTACCTGATCCCCGCGGAGGAAATCGAGACGTTCCTTGCCGACGCCAAGGACGGCGTTTATGACGGCAAGCCGCGCTTGTTTGAAAGCTGGCAGACAGTCGAGAATGACGCCTTGCGGGCGCGGCTCAAGCTCCCCAAGTCGGTGGCGGGCGTGATGGTGACGCGGCACTTCGAGGGGGCTGTTGACACGGGCCTGCGCGCGGGCGATTGCATCACGCACATTGGCGACCACGCGCTTGACAGCTCGGGACGGATCAAAGTAACCGACGAGTTGCGACTGCCGTTCTTTTACATGGTCCCCCAATTGGCCAAGAACGGCAAAGTGCCGCTGACCGTATGGCGCGACGGCCAGGAGTTGAAGGCCGACGCGCCGGTCTCGGCCCAGGCGAAGTTGCTGGCGCCCTATCTGAAGTATCGCTACCCGCGGTATTTCATCTATGGACCGTTGGTTTTTTCGCAAGTCTACGCCGACTACGCGCTGGCGCTCGAGGAGCGCTGGCTCAAGTATTTGCGCGATCGTAACAGCCCGATCCTGACGCGAGTCTTTGAACCGCCGGCGTTCGAGGGAGAAGAACTGGTGGCGATCATGTCGCCGCAGTTCTCCCACCCGATCACCAAGGGTTACTCACAGCAATACATGTGCGTGGTCAGCAAGATCAACGGCACCAAGGTGAAGAATCTGCAGCACGCGGTCGAGTTGCTGCGCGACGCGACCGGCGAGTACACCGAGGTGGAGTTCGCCGATCGGAGCGCCGAGAAGTTCGTCTTCCGCCGTCGCGACATGGACGCCGCGACCGACGAGATCCTGGCCGACAATAGCATCCGCAAGCAATGCTCCGACGACCTGGTCGAAGTCTGGAATGGCGGCAAACCGCTGGGGAAGAAGAAAGCCGCGGACGAGTGACGTTTACTACCTCGGGAACGGCCAGCCAGCGACCCTTCTCCCCTCGGGAGAAGGTGGCCGAAGTCCGGATGAGGGTTCCCGCAGCGCAAGGAACCAGCGATGGCCCGTCACCAGCCCTTCACCGACGAGTAGCGCTCGCGTGCGCGTCGTCTGCGTCGTGAAGCGACAACACCCGAGCGATTGCTTTGGAGCCGTCTGCGGTATGGCCAACTCGGCGACATTAAATTCCGTCGTCAGGTGGCCATCGGGAGATACTTCGTCGACTTCTATTGTCACGAAGCGAGGCTGGCCATCGAACTAGATGGCGACAGCCACATCGGCAAGGCCGCGTACGACCAGCAGCGCACTGCGGCACTTGAGGCACAAGGAATCCAAGTGCTGAGAGTCGCGAACGACGACGTGCTGCGAACGCTGGATACCGTCGTTGAGGGCATTCTTCTCGCCTGTGGTCGCCATGTGGATGGGCCACGGGGATCCTCATCCGGCGGCTAGCGCCGCCACCTTCTCCCGGGGGGAGAATGGTTTCCTCCTTCCCCGCTGGCTTGATCTGGGCACCTAAGCGCTCTCGGCCAGTTCGTCGTCATCCGACGCTTCGTCGTCGGTGTCTTCACTGGCGTCGAGTTCGTCCGACACTTCTTCGACGTCATCGCTCGATTCAGCGTCCTCGTCAAACGCGTCGGCGTCGTCCGTCTCGGCATCGACGTCGGACTCGTCACCTTCGCCGAACTCGTCGTGCTCCGGCTTGATGCGGTTCGAGCGTTTGGCCGCGCTCGGCGGCGGTTCGGCCGCGGCGGCCCCTTGGCCGCTCATTTCGGCCCATTGTTCCAGGGTGATGAGCACCTCGCGGGCCTGCGAGCCGTTGTAGTCGCCGACAATCCCATCCTCGGCCATGAAGTCGACTAACCGCGCCGCGCGGCCATAGCCCACGCCCAAGGCGCGTTGCAGCAGCGAGACGCTGCCGCGCCCTTCGCGCACGACGACGTCGATGGCCGCCTCGTACAGCTCGTCGCGCTGCTTGAAGCGCTCGGGGCCCGAGCCGGCGGCGTCCTTCGACTTCAACTGGACCAGTTCCTTCACGAACTCGGGCTCGGTCGTGCCGACGAACTCGATCACCTTGTTGATCTCGTCGTCGCTGAGGTAGGTTCCCTGGCCGCGGATCAGCGTGCTGGTGCCCGGCCACAGGAACAGCATGTCGCCGTTGCCCAGCAGCTTGTCGGCCCCCATTTCGTCGAGGACCACGCGGCTGTCGGTGCGGCTGGCCACCTGAAAGCAGATGCGCGCGGGCAAGTTCGACTTGATCAAACCGGTGATCACGTCCACGGTCGGTTTCTGCGTGGCCAGGACCAGGTGAATACCGACCGCACGGCTCTTTTGCGCCAAACGGATAATGTGCGTTTCAACTTCTTTGGCCGAGGTCATCATCAGGTCGGCCATTTCGTCGGCCACGATGACAATGTACGGCAAATGCGTCGGAATCGCCTTTTGCTCTTCATCGGTCTCGGGCTGCAGGCGCTCGAACAGCTCTTCTTCGCCCAGTTGGTTGTAAGCCGAAATGTGTCGCACGCCGGCGCGCGCCAACAGCGCGTATCGCTCTTCCATTTTCTCGACGGCCCAAGCCAGCAGGGCCTCGGCCTTTTTCATGTCGGTCACGACCGGGTGCATCAAGTGCGGCAGCGTTTTATACGAGCTGAGTTCGACCATCTTGGGGTCGATCAACAGCATCCGCAACTCGTCGGGCCGACGCGTCATCAGCATCGACATGATCAACGTGTTCAAGCAAACGCTCTTGCCGGTCCCCGTGCGGCCAGCGATTAGCAAGTGAGGCAGGCTGGCCAGGTCGGCGACCATCGGGTTGCCCGCCACGTCCTTGCCCAGGTAGATCGGAATCTTCATCTTGCCGGCTTTGCCCTGCGCTTCTTCGATCACTTCGCGCATGCGGACAAGCTGGCGATCTTCGTTCGGCACTTCGACGCCGACCGTGTTCTTGCCAGGAATCGGCGCCACGATGCGCACGCTGGGCACGCGCAGCGCAATGGCCAAGTCGTCGGCCAGACCCGTGATCTTCGCCAGCCGCAGCCCCGATTCGAGTTCCACCTCGAACTGGGCAATCACCGGCCCGGTCTCGATCTCGACCACTTTGACGTTGAAACCGAAGCTGGCGAAGGTCTTCTCCAGGATCTTCGCCTTGCGGCGGACTTCTTTCTCTTGCTCTTCGTACGAGAAACTCTCGTTCGGCAACAGCAGGTCGATCGGCGGCAACTGATAATCGGCCGGCTCGTCGTCGGCGTTCGCCGCTTGATCCAGTGCGTTCATCACTTCTTGCCGCTCGTCCTTGACCGACTTGCCACGCTTCTTGATCGGCACCGGTGGGGCCTGCGCGGCCACTGCGGCGGCGGGCTGTTCGATTTCGGCCGGTTGCTCGGCGTCGGCTTCGTCATCGACTGCCTCATTCTCATCCGTCGCGTCGGCGTCAACTTCCTCGACCTCGTCAACCTCCGCGACGGTCGCCGGCTTCAGTTCCAGCTCTTCGTCAATCGTGATGGCATCGAGCACCTTGCCGCCGATGCGAATGGACGGGCCGACGGCCGGGCGGGCGTGGGCATGGTCGGCGCGACGTTTCGCCAAGCGCTCAAGCGCCTGGCTCGTGAAGCCGACGGTCTTGTGGCTGGTCCAGGCCAGCACGTGCAACATCAGGTAATCAGTACACAACAGCCAGCCGCCGATCACCAGGCTGATGGCCAGCAAATATGCGCCGGCCGAAGCGACGTGCGCGCGGAGCATCGACGCAACCATCGCCCCCAGGTAACCTCCCGAGCCGATTGCCGGTCCCGGTGACCAACTGGGAACGGCCATCGCCAACAGCGCGGTCAGCCCGACCAGCGACAGCACCCAACCGGCGGCGCGCATCGCCCGATCGCTGATTCCCTGTCCGCGGAACATCACATAGGCCAACGCGGCCAGCGACGCCGCCAGGTAAAACGCCCCCAGGCCCAGCGCTTCGAGCAACGCGAACGCAGTCCACGCGCCCGCGCGGCCGCAGATGTTTTGCACTTCGCTGGCCGTCGGGTAGACCAGATGCGACGGGGCGTCGGCCGCGCTATAGCCCACCAAGGCGAGCGCGATAAACATCGTGACGGCGGCCGTCACCAGCGCGACAAGATCGTGAGTGCGATTCCGTTCCGCAAACATAGCTCGGAGACCCTCTGACCGAGAAGCCTGTCAGGCCTCGCTGCCTGACCTTGCATCCCAAGTCTACCACTCGGCTTGCGCGCTGCTGGGCGTGGCCACGGAAACCGGCGGGAGAGATTGCCGGTCGGCGCGAATAGGAGGCTGCGGAGGGTAACGCCTAGGCAAACCCTGCGGGGGCACGGCGTGGGGGATTAGCCACGGAAGCACGGAGGCGCGGAGGACTGCACGGAGAATGGAATGAATGTTTATGAATGACCAACGACCAAATCCCAATGACCAAGAAGATAGTGATCGTTTCCTTGGTCATTGGACATTGGTCATTGGTGCTTCTCAATCTCCGTGCTTAGCTCCGTGTCTCCGCGCCTCTGTGGCTAGTCTTACTCGGATCAGCCCAGGTTCTTCGCTGGTTTCCACCAGCCGGGTTCGCGTTGGGTCAGGATCGAAATCAGCCGGCCCGAGGCATCGAACGCCGCCAGTTCCGCTTCATTTGCCGGTGCTTCGAGCGCGATGGTTTGCCCCAGTCGGGCGCGGCGGATTTGTTCTTCGTCGAGCGTCACGCGCGGCAACGCCTCGACCGCTCGTTCGATCGGCAGCAGCCATCGGCCGATCGGGTCGCGCTCGACCTCCGCCCAAGGACAAGCATCGGTCAGTCGAAACGCCCCGATCGCGGTTCGCTCCAACTGCGACATCACGGCGGCCGAGCCCACGGCCCGGGCCAGGTCACGACCGATCGCGCGAATGTACGTGCCGCTGCCGCAACGGACATCGAGTTCGAGTTCAGGATACTCGTAGCGCACGATGTCGATGCTGTGAATGTCGACCGGGCGCGCGGCCAACTGGACCTCTGCTCCCTGTCGAGCCAAGGCATAGGCCCGCTGGCCGTCAACCTTCAAGGCCGAGAAGGCCGGCGGCACTTGCTCGATGCGTCCAACCTGCGCCGCGGCGGCCGCTTGAATCGCAGCCAGAGTCGGCGTCAAGGCGTCGGGTAACAGCGTCACCTCGCCATCGGTGTCGTCGGTCGGGCTTGTACGGCCAAGTAAGAATGTCCCGCGATAGCGCTTTTCAAGCCGCTGGACATATTCGACCAGCCGCGTGGCCGCGCCGACCGCCACGACGAGCACTCCCGTGGCCAGCGGATCCAACGTGCCGGCATGCCCAACGCGGCGAGTGCCGAGCGCGCGGCCCACCCGATCGACCACCGCGCGTGACGTCACCCCCGCCGGCTTGGCGACGTTGAGAATCCCGATTTGTTCCGAAGCGTTCATGACTACAATGGTAACGAATCTGGCACGATTGTCGTGCTTGATGATGCGATTGTTCTTCGAGAGTTTTGACCTGCAGATGAGTGAACCGGCAGTACGACGCCCTGGAGCAATCCGCTCGATCGAGCTGGCCTGCGCCACCTTTCTGGTTGTGTACACCGCCGGAGCGCTGCTCGCCGCTCCGGCAATGTACTCAGATAGCGCCTGGGGATTCGCCGTGTGGCAATCGATGGAACAGGGAGCAGCGTTCAATTTCGGAGTTGAACCGGACCCGCAAAACATCGCCACAGACATTGGCCGGTTTCAGACCTGGTGGACGCCGGGGCAGTATCTGATTCCGGGTCTGTTGACTCATCTGGGAATATCTCTTGGGCATGCGATTGTCGTCACGACGGCGCTATTCACTGCGTTGGGGCTGATTGGTTGGAGGCTGGTCTATCGCGCGCTCGAGTTTTCGGAACTGGTCAATGTATTGAGCGTTGCCATCATTGCCGGCGAGCGCTTTTGCACGCTTCCCTTCGGCATGTACAACGGTGGCGAAGTTCTGCTGTTCGGCGCCAGTCCTTATCTGATTCTCATTAGTCTGTGGGCGATGCGGGACGCTGCCTGGCGAGCGGCGTTGCTGGCGCCGGCGTTTTTGCTGGGCTTCTTTCTAAAGAGTTCCGCACTGGTGCTGTGTCTGGCCATGGCCGCGGCGAGTGTGCTTGCGAGCTGGCGGCCACCCGCAAAGCCGTCGCGCCGGCTGGCGTGGCTGCGCTGGCCAGCGTCATGCTTGATCACCGGACTGCTGGCCTACGCACTATTCTTATCGCGCGGCCGCTCGCCCATGCAGCCGACGTTTCGGATCGCAGATCATGCCGTCGGCAACACGTTGTTCGCGACTGTCTCGCCAATGCTCGGGGCCCTGTCGCTCGACGACGCGCTCTCATGGATTCTGGCCAAACCACCGCAACCCGCGTGGCCCCAGTGGCAGGTTTCGCTCCCCGTCATCGGCCCCCTCGCTTTGTTGGCGCTGGCGATTTATGTTTCGGTCTATCGGTCGGCCGGCAGCAGCGTTTATCGCCGTGTCTTGTTGAGCATGATCGTGGTTTATGTCGCACTCTTCGTCGTGGCCCTTTTTGTCGGAGCGTCGATTTCATGCGAGGCGCGCCACGTGCGGCCAGCTTCGCTGGTGCTGTTGCCTGGCCTGGTGGCGATGGTTGCGAACACAAAGTCATCGACCTTGCGCTGGCTTGGCGTGGCGCTGGCGGTCGTTGTGGTCGGTTATGGACTTGCGAGCTATGTCAATCGCTGGCAATACCTGCGCCGACATGATCTCGTTGGAAAACGCGGCGTCACGCAATTGTTGCTCGATCGCCCAGCACTGGACTGGTTGCATGAAACGGACCAACGCTATCCGTCGCGGGCGGTGCTGTTTTATTTGCCGGCGCCTGGATTTGCCCTGGAAGTCGAGCGAGGAAGGGCGATCGTCACACTCGCCGACTTTGACTCACGCGAGACGTTGGCCGGTCGCGAATACCACGGACGAGTCGAGCACTTATTCGTCCTGCTTCCGGAACATTTTGATTCGAACGGAAAGTCCGCAGCGATACTAAAATCGTTCATCGACTATCGCGACTGGACGGCCACTCAAGTAGGCGCGTTCCAGGTGTATCAGCCCGCAGCCGAAACTCGCCGAGACGAATCGCGTTAGGCGGCAAGCAACGCCGCCTGCGACGATTTGACTCCCCTTATCGGGCCGACTATCTTCAATGGCTTACCTGCCCTAGGCCCGTTGCCCAGACCCTTGCCCGATAAGCGGTTGCGCCAATCCTGCTCACTTGTACAAAGTGATCAGCATGTCCTCGATAGCCCTGAGCGCATGTGTCTAATGGCTCACTCTTAAGCGCCTTGCAAATTCCAACGGAGATTGACGTATGAGGAGTTTCGCACGTTTGATCCTGGCCCTGATTTTCTTGGCCACCAACGTCGTGGTAGCGCACGCTGCTCCCCCCGAGCCCGGCTTTACCGCGCTGTTCGACGGCAAGTCCCTCGACGGCTGGGACGGGAACCCCGAGTTCTGGCGCGTCGAAGACGGCGTCATCACCGGCCAAACCACCCATGAAAAGCCGACCAAGGGGAACACGTTCCTGATCTGGCGCAAGGGGAAGGTCGCGGACTTCGAGTTGCGCGTCGAGTTCCGCATTGTCGGAGGCAACTCGGGCATTCAATACCGGAGCGAAGAAGTCGACAAGTGGGTCATCAAGGGCTACCAGGGTGACTTCGACGCCGCCGGCCAATGGACCGGCTCGCTCTACGAGGAAAAAGGACGCGGCGTCCTGGCCAAGCGCGGCAACAAGGTGACCGTCCGCGGCAAGAAGGATATCGAAAACCAAGGCGTCACCACGCCCGAGGCTGACTTGCTGGGCTCGATCAAGGCGGGAGGCTGGAACGAATACACGATCATCGCCCAAGGCAACCGGATCATCCACAAGCTGAACGGCTTGCTGTCGGTTGACGTGACCGATGACGACGAGGCCGGCCGCAAGTCCGACGGGTTGCTGGCGCTGCAATTGCACGCCGGCCCGCCGATGTTGGTCCAGTTCCGCAACATTCGCATCCGCACCCCCGACACCACCAGCGCCGCGCGCCCCCGCGGGCAATTCAACCTGGCCGATGGCAAGCGCGTGGTCTTCATCGCGGGCAAGAAGAGCCACGGCTATGCCCAGCACGAGCACAACGCGGGCTGCGATCTGCTGGCCCGCGAGCTGCGCCGGGCCGAGCCGAACTGGAATGTCTCGGTTCATCACAATGGCTGGCCCACCGAGGCCAACGCGTTGGACGGGGCCGACGCCATTGTCATGTACTGTGACGGTGGCAAGAACCACATGGTGACCCCCAACCTGGACCAGGTCGACGCGCTGGCCAAGAAAGGGGTCGGCATCGGCTGCATCCACTACGCCGTCGAGATTCCCGCCGGACGCGAAGGGAACGCCCTGCTCGATTGGATTGGCGGCTACTTCGAGGCCAATTGGTCGGTCAACCCGCACTGGACCGCGAAGTTCGAGAAGTTTCCCGACCACCCGGTCGCGCGCGGCGTGCAACCGTTCGCCATCAACGACGAATGGTACTACCACATGCGCTTCCGCCCCGAGATGCAGGGGGTGACGCCGATTTTGACCGCCCTGCCTGGCCCCGACACGTTGACTCGTCCCGATGGCCCGCACAGCGGCAACCCCACGGTCCGCGAAGAGGTGGCCAAGGGCATTCCGCAACACGTGATGTGGGTCGCCACGCGCGATAACGACGGGCGCGGCTTCGGTTTCACCGGCGGCCACAATCACTGGAACTGGGGTGACCCGAACTTCCGGAAGGTGGTGCTCAACGCCATCGTTTGGATCGCGCACGGACAGGTTCCCGCCAATGGCGTCGAACTGAAGTCGGTCACGCTCGAAGACCTGGAAGCGAACCAGGACGAGAAGCCGCTGCCCAAGAACTTTGACCGGGAAGCGATTCGCAAGCAGCTGAATCTGCCCGCTGCGAGCGATGCGCCGGCCAAGCAATCGAACACCGCGCCAGCCAAGGTGCTGCACCGGAGCGAGATTGTTTCGACCCGCACGCCCGGCCTGTCCGTCCAAATCGACGCGCCGTTGGCCGGCGCGCGCGAGCTGTACCTGGTTGTCACCGATGGGGGGAACAGCTTCTCGTGCGACTGGGCCGACTGGGGCGAGCCGCGGCTGGTGGGCCCGCGCGGCGAGTTGAAGCTGACCGAGCTGCAGTGGAAGAAAGCCAACTGCCAGTGGGGGAGCGTGAACAAGAATCTGAACTGCAACGGCGGGCCGCTGATGATTAACAATCAGCTTGTCCCCTATGGCATCGGCACCCACGCCACCTCGGTCATCGCCTTTGATCTGCCGGAAGGCTATGACCGATTTGTCGCGCGGGCCGGACTCGATAACGGCGGCAGCAATCAAGGCGCCGCCGCCCAGGTGCAATTCGTCGTGTTCGACGGCCCGCCGCCAGCCGACCTCCTGAAGACGTATGCCGACACGGCCAGCCACGACCCGGGCGACGCCATCGCCGGCATCGACATCGCCGCCGGCGTCGAAGCGACCTTGTTCGCGGCCGAGCCGATGGTTCGCAATCTGACCAACATGGACATCGACGCCCGCGGGCGCGTGTGGGTTTGCGAGGTGATGAACTACCGCAAGCACAATGGCGAGCGTCCTGAAGGGGACCGAGTGCTGATCCTGGATGACACCGATCACGACGGCCGGGCCGACAAGTCGACCGTCTTCTACCAGGGAACCGACATCAACTCGGCGATGGGCATTTGCGTACTGGGCAAGAAGGTGATTGTCACCTGCTCGCCCAACGTGTGGGTCTTTACCGATGAGAATGGCGACGATGTGCCCGACCGCAAGGAAGCCTTGTTCACCAATGTGGGCCAGCCCCAGCACGATCACTCGGGGCACACGTTCCTGTTCGGCCCCGACGGGCGCTACTATTGGAACTTTGGCAACACGGGCCAAAAAGTCTGCGACGCACAGGGAAACATCGTCAAGGACATTTTTGGCAACGAGGTCGTCGACAACGGCGAGCCGTACTGGGGTGGCATGGCGTTCCGCTGCAACCCTGACGGAAGCCGCTTCGAGGTTTTGGGGCACAACTTCCGCAACAACTACGAGTTGACGGTCGATTCGTTTGGCACCGTGTGGCAATCGGACAACGACGACGACGGCAACCGGGGCGTGCGAATCAACTATGTGATGGAGTACGGCAACTACGGCTACCGGGACCAGGTGACCGGTGCCGGCTGGAAAGTCCCGCGCGAGAACATGGAAGCCGAGATTCCGCAACAGCACTGGCACCTGAACGATCCCGGCGTGGTGCCGAATCTGCTGATCACCGGCGGCGGCTCGCCGACGGGCATTTGCGTCTATGAAGGCCGGCTGCTGCCGCAGGTGTTCTGGGACCAACTCATCCACTGCGACGCCGGCCCGAATGTGGTGCGGGCCTATCCGGCCAAGCCGGACGGCGCAGGCTACCAGGCCGAGATCGTCGATCTGATGGTTGGCACGCGCGACCGCTGGTTCCGGCCGGCCGACGTGTGTGTGGCGCCGGACGGCTCGGTGTTTGTCACCGACTGGTACGATCCCGGCGTCGGCGGCCACGGCCAGGCCGACACCGACCGCGGGCGCGTCTTCCGTCTGGCCCCGCCCAAGCATAAATACGAAGCGCCCAAGGTCGATGTCAGCACGGCCGAGGGGTCGATCGAAGCGCTGAAGAGCCCTGCTCTGTCGGTGCGTTACCTAGGCTTCACGGCACTCGAAAAGCTCGGTGCCAAGGCCGAGCCGGCGCTCGACAAGATGTTTCGCGAAGAGCAGAACCCGCGGCTACGCGCGCGGGCGTTGTGGGTCTCGGCGGCGATTGCTGGTTCGGAGAAGCGATTGGCCGATCTGGCCGGCATGGCGGCCGATGACGGCAACATTGATTTGCGAATCACGGGGATTCGCTTGCTCAGACAGCGGATGAAAGACGCCTCGGGGCTGGCGACGTTCGTGATGCGCAAGGATGCCAGTCCGGCGGTGCGGCGCGAGCTGGCGCTTGCTCTGCATGGTTCGACCGACGAGCTGGCGTTGAAGCTATGGGCCGATCTGGCCAAGCAGCACGACGGCAAGGACCGTTGGTATCTCGAAGCGCTTGGCATCGGCGCAGACGGCAATTGGGACGTCTGTCTCGATGCCTGGCTCAAGGCCGTTGATAACCAGTGGAACACGCCGGCCGGGCGCGACATTGTCTGGCGGAGCCGCGCCAAGCAAACGCCGGCGCTGCTGACGGCGATCTTGAAGGACGCCTCGACCAGCGAAGCCGACCAGCCGCGCTACTTCCGGGCGCTCGACATGTTGAGCGGACCCGAAAAGGACAAGGCCCTGCACGAGTTGCTGATCGTTGACGGGACGGCCGCCAATGCCGCCTCACCGGCGACCGACGCCCGGGTGGTGCGAGCGCTGTTGCGAGTGGGCGACGTCGATCTGTCGGAGCGGTCCGACCTGAAACAAGTTGTCAGTCGTTACTTGGCCCAGAAGCCCGATGTCGAGGTGGCGCTCAAGCTGATCGAGCGCTGCAACGTCCGCGAAGCGCGCGATAGCGTGGCCGAGATTCTGACCGGCCAAACTGACGACACGCTGCGTGTCCGAGCCGCTCAGCTGTTGCTGCGCTGGAACGAGTCGGGGTTGCTGACCGGTTTGATGGGAGACAAGGACGAGACCAAGGCTGCCGGGGTGATTCGGGCCGTGGGGTTGGCCGGCAGCGGCAAGACGAACGTCTTGTTCGAGCCTCTGCTGGCCGATCCGCCGCGCGGAGCGTCGGTGCGGACGGCGGCGGTCGAAGCGCTCGGCCGCAACAAGCCTGGTCAGCAATGGCTGTTGACCTGGATCACCAAGACGCCGCCGGCCAACGAGTTGAAGTTCGCGCTGGCCAACGCATTGTTGGGCTCGAAGGACGATACGATTCGCACCGAGGCGGCCAAGCATTTGCAGTTGCCCCCTTCGGCCGACAAAGAGCCGTTGCCGCCGGTCTCGACCCTGGTCCGTCGCACCGGGAACAGCGGCGCCGGCAAGGTGGTGTTCATGGCTGTGGGAACCTGTGCCAAGTGCCACAAGGTGCTAGGCGAAGGGAAGGAAGTCGGACCCGACCTGTCGGAAATTGGCAGCAAGTTGTCGCGTGAAGCGATGTACGTGTCGATCTTGGACCCAAGCGCGGCCATCAGCCACAACTTCGAGCAGTTCAGCCTGATCCTCGAGAACGGGACCGTGGCGAATGGCATTCTGGTGAGCGAGACGCCGAACGAAGTGGTGATCAAAACGGCCGAAGCGATCGTCCAGACGATTCCGCGCAAGGAAATCGCCGAGATGGAAAAGTCGAAGCTGTCATTGATGCCGTCGGACCTGCAAAAGAATCTGACGCAACAGAATCTGGTCGACCTGGTCGAGTACCTGATGTCGCTGAAGAAGAAATAGGCTGCCGCAAAGCCTAGACAATTCCCTTCGCGTCGTCTTAGAAGTTGTCCTTGACCCACAAATAAAGCAGATGGTCGTCCGCGTTCCAGACGGCAATCGCATGCCAGCCATCCGGCCCGCGCTTTTCGATGGGAAAACCGGTGGTGGCGAGAACCTTTGTCTCGGGCGTGATTCGCGGCTTCCACCAATAAGGTGGCATTTGACGAAACGTCGGGGCCGCCAGGTCTCCTTCGATCGGCTTGAGTTGCAGCGTCTCTACCAACTGGTTGAACTCAGCAGCCGGCAATCGCGCCTGCCAGAGCCATTCTGAATCGATGAAGCGCCCGAGGCAGTAATATCGTGATTCGTCCAGCGTTAGTTTCGCTCCTGTTAAGCGATACTCGATGGAACTGGGAACTCCGGCTCGCAGCGACGGAAAATCGATGTAGCGCGCGTATACGACGGCAACACTCAACACGCCCAATACCGACGCGAATACTCCAACACGACGCCAGCCGATCGACTTAAGTCGACGCTGGATCCACCCCAGCTTTCCCGTTCGGTAAAGCGAGCCGTAGACAAGCACAGTCACTGCGGTCGTTGCAAACGGCGCCAAGAAGGCGCCGAGCCACAAGAAGAAAAGGATAAACCAGGGCTGCAGCAGGATACCGATTGACGCCCACACAACCGGGACTGCCGAAAGGATGGGATCATCCAAGAAAACAAAGGAAAATAAGGCAGATACCGCTAAGAGCGTTACGACCACATTGATGCCAAGCACCGCGAGAATCGCCTTGCTCATCGCTGCCTCCTGACGCATTCTGGTAGGTCAGGTGCCCTGCACCTGACAAATGTGGTTCGCATCGGGCGAGGTTTGCGTTGTCTGTTGGCGAATGAAATAGCGAGTTGCCCCACAGCCATTGGTGATGAACTTCGGCTCCGATTCCGTCATTCCCGCGCAGGCGGGAATCTAGACGCAGACCGCAACCACTAGATTCCCGCCTGCGCGGGAATGACGGCGTGTGACTTGCTTCACCCGCGTCTGACTTCAATCTCTTTTGGCTGGCGGCGCGTTTACCCTCCCCCCTGCCCCTCCCTGGAAGGGAGGGGTGTTTGTCTGTGCCGCTGGGGGGTGATCTATACCGCTGCCTGACGAGCACCGCCATCATTGCTTTGGCACTCATTCAACATTCTGCGGTTCACTCTTTTGCCGCATTTCTTTCGTCGTGACCGTCGTGCCGTCGTGGTCGAATGCTCTTCGTCATTCGGACTTCAAAACACGCGAAGCAGCGCCTAGCGGGCGTCTTCCAGGTAGGTATACCCCTGCAGGCCTTCTTCGTAGAACCGCAGTAACCGGCCGGCTTCGCCGAAGTCGATGCGGCCTTCGCGGACGGCCAATTCGACGTCGGTTCGCAACTGTTTGACCAGGGCGTTGCAGTCGAACTCGACGTATTCGAGCGCCTCGCGAACGGTGTCGCCTTTGACAACCGTTTCCAGGACCACGCTGCCGCGCTCGTCCAGGCTGACGTGCACCGCGTTCGTATCGCCGAACAGATTGTGCATGTCGCCGAGGATTTCCTGGTAGGCCCCCAGCAGGAACGCCCCTAAGTAATAGGGCTCGCCATTGAAGTGGTGCAGCGGCAGCGTCCGCTTGACATCGCGGCGATCGATGAACTGGTCGACCTTGCCGTCGCTGTCACAGGTGACATCGCCGAGCACCGCGTTTTGCGTTGGCTGTTCCCCCAGTCGGTGAATCGGCATGATCGGGAACAGTTGCTTGATGGCCCAACTGTCGGGCATCGACTGGAACAGCGAAAAGTTGCAAAAGTAGGTGTCGCTCAACAGCGCGTCGAGCCCCTGTAAATCCTCGGGCACATAGTCCATCTGCCGGACCAGCTTCTGAATCTTGCGGCAGATGGCCCAGAACAGGTTTTCGGCCAGGCTCCGCTGATCGAGCGGCAAATAGCCGCCGCTGAACAGGCTCATGGCCATTTCGAGCGCCTGCTGGGCGTCGTGGTAGGCCTCGAGCAAACTCCGCGAGGTCAGGCTGCCCAGCACGTCGTACAAATCGAGAATCGGCTGCTCGACGTCGCGCGGCGGCTCGGAGGGCACTTCGGCTTCGCCCAGGCCCGAGACCCCCAGCACGTTGAAGACCAGCGCGCTGTGATAGGCGACGACGGCCCGGCCGCTTTCCGAGATAATCGTCGGGTGCTTCACATTAGCGTCGTCACAGACACTTTGGATGTGATAGACGACGTCGTTGGCGTACTCTTGCAGGGTGTAATTCGCCGACGATTCAAAGTTGGTCTGCGAGCCGTCATAGTCGACGGCCAGCCCGCCACCGACGTCCAGGTATTCGAGCCCTGCGCCGCGCCCGACCAGTTCGGCGTAGATGCGGGCCGCTTCGTTCAGGGCCGCCTTGATGTGGCGGATGTTCGTCATCTGGCTTCCCAGATGGAAGTGGAGCAGCTTGAAGCAGTCTTGCATGCCCTGCCGCTTCAGCTCTTCGAGCATCCTGAGGATTTCCGTAACTGACAGCCCGAACTTCGAGCGAAAGCCACCGGAACCTTGCCAGCGCCCCGCGCTCTTGGCGGCCAGCTTGACGCGCACGCCAATCTGGGGGTGCACGCCGATCTTGGCCGCGGCGTCGAGAATCAGTTGCAGCTCGGTGTACTTTTCGACCACGGGGATGATCCGCCGGCCGATCTTGTGGGCCAGCATCGCCGCTTCGATGAACTCGGCGTCCTTGAAGCCGTTGCAGATGATCGGCGAATCGTTGTTCGCCAGGGCCAGCACGGCCAATAGCTCGGGCTTGCTACCCGCTTCGAGTCCGAACCGGTACGGCTTGCCGAACTCGAGCACCTCTTCGACGACTTGCCGCTGCTGGTTGACCTTGATCGGATAGATGCAGCAGTAGCCTCCCTTGAACTGGTGCTCGCGCATCGCGTTCTGGAACGCGCCGTGAATCTCGCCGAGCCGCTGCTTCAGCACCTCGCCAAAGCGGACCAAGATCGGCAGATTGATGCCCCGCAACTGCAAGTCGTCGACCAGTTGCTTGAGGTCGATGAACCTGAGCGGGTTCTTCGTCGGATGGACGAGTACGTTGCCATTGCGCCCGATCGAGAAATATCCCGCCCCCCAGCGGCCGACGTCGTATAAATCTTCGGCGTCGGCCACCGACCAAGTCTTAACCTGCTGATCGAGCATTAAACGCGGGCTCCGAGTGTACGAAGTCAAAGCCGATACAGTATCTTAGACCAATCGGGCGGCCGGTGTCGATGTAGATTCGCCCCCGCCCGGGCGGCCAATGGGACCGGAACCGCGGCGGGTTACTGCCGGCACAACTCTCTCCATTTGTTAACCATTTACAATACATACTTCGGCACAGGTGGCGATGAGCTGTGAACTTCAATGGACGGTCAATCGCAGTTGCAGTTGCTTTCACGCCGCGGCCGCCCTCATGGCCGGGCGCGAGTTGACGTCGCCGGCTGTTGACGCGGCGGTGGGCGAGACGTCCGAGCAGTTACAGGCGTTGCTGGACGCTCACCGTGTGCCGCGCGAACGGTTTTTTAGGTTTTTGTTGCCATTGCCGACGCTGACCCAGTCGGCTCGGGCCCAGGCCTTGCGCGCGCTCGACCGGACTGTCGGTCCAGGCCGGGCACCAGGCCTGGACGAAAAGGTGGTCGAATTGCTCGGCCAGATGACCGCCGCTTATGGGGAAGCGCTGCCGAGCGTAGTGGACGACGTGACGCTGCGCGGCGGGCCGCTGCGCGAGCTATGGGAGGCTCGCGGGCCAGGTTTGCTCAGCACGGTTGGACGGCTGACCGAGCCGGTTCTGGTGCCAGAACGGGCCAACGTGCTGTTGGTTGACCCCGTTTTAGGGGGTGCCGGCGCGGCACACCCGGCCAACAACGCGGTCAGCATCGAAGCGGTCCTGGCCAACCCACTGGCCGAGTTGCCCGAGACGGTTCGGCTAGGCTGGCTGTTGGCCCAACTGGAAGGGGAAGTGCCGCGACACTTCGAGCCACTGGAACCGGGCCGGGGGGCCGACCTGACGGCGCTGGCCATGATTCCAGCCACGCTCGCGGCCGCGGAGACCGTCGAATGGGTGGGCGACTCGCGCCGGGCGCTGCCCGTCGCGATCGAGGCATGGCTGCCGACTCGGCTAGCCGGTACGATAGCGGCCGATCGACTGGCCGCCTGGTGGGAAACTTACTCGGCCGGCCGACCCGCCTGGAACGTGGCCCTGATGGCCCTCGACCAAATGGCCGACCCGAGCAACGCATGAAACTGTCGCTGATGATTACCTGCCTGGGGGACGTGCTGCGTCCCGAGGTGGGGCAGGCCTCGGTTCGGCTGCTGAGGCGACTGGGGCACGAGGTCGACTTCCCTCGCAATCAAACCTGCTGCGGCCAGCCGTTCTATAACAGCGGCTTTTCGGATCTGGCTCGCGAGCAGGCCCGGCATACGATCGCCGTTTTCGAGCAGGCCGAGGCGGTGATCACTCCGTCGGGCTCGTGCGCCGCGATGATCAAGGTCGAGTATCCGCACTTGTTCGAGAGCGACCCCGCGTGGCACGCCCGGGCCGTGGCGCTGGCCGAGCGGACGTACGAGCTGAGCGACTTGCTGGTCAATCGGTTGCAAGTGGTCGACGTTGGCGCCCGATTCGACGGGCGCGTGGTCTATCACTTTGCCTGCCACCTGCGGGGGTTGTGCCTGTCGGACGAGGCCGAGCGGCTGATTAATAACGTGCGGGGTGCGACGCTGATTCCCTTGCGCCATCAAGACCAGTGCTGTGGCTTTGGCGGCAGCTTTTCGGTTCGCTATCCGCAAATCTCGACGGCGATGGTTGATGACAAAACCAAGTCGATCGCCGCGGCTGACGCCGATCTGGTCGTGTCGACCGACACGGGCTGCCTAATGAACATCGGCGGACGATTGCGCCGGCAGGGTCACCGCGCGCGGCCGGTCCATCTGGCTGAGCTGCTGCAGATGGGCGTGAAAAGCGAATAGGCCCAAGGCTGTTACGCCCTGGGCCTGGTTCGTGTCGTTTGCGTTGTCGCGTGCGCAAAAAAACACGGAGCCGAAGGATAGGAGAGAGTTATCCCGCGGCTCCGTGAATTGGATTGAGCGTTGCCGCCCAATGGTCGGTTCGAGGTGGTGATCTCGATCCGACTACCGTTCTATTCTAGGTCGGCTGACAGGTTTTGTCGCCGCCCCATTCAACCGGCATAGTCGTTACGACTAGTTCGAGCCGGTGCCGTCTTGGCCAGCGGCGACGATGTTCACGGCGACGTTCACGCACTTGCTGAACTGCACGTTGCAGCTGGTGGTGTCACCCGACTGGTCGCAGAAGTCCGGCAGGTCGACGAACTGCGAGCCGTTCGTAAAGGCGTGGTGGCCCACGACGCCCGAGTACGAGTAGCTTTGATCCAGGTTGGCGATGGCCTGGGCAACGTCAGCCAGTTCGCTGACCACCGAGTCACGGACGCTCTTCAAGCCGACGATCACGCCGATGACCAGGATGGTCATGACCAGGACGATTTCGGCTGAGACGATGGCGCCGACTTCTTCATTCCACAGACGTGCGGCAATCTTCATTTTCACTACCCTTTTGCGAGAAATGACCGTTACGAGATAGAAAGAACACCAAGCTTCTCCCTGCGACGGACGAAGCCCGACGTTGCTTTCCGATTGCTGCCGAGGTGGCGTGTTTTAGAACTGCCCCTATCCAGGCAACCAGAGAGCGTGCTAACTGACCGACACGGACAAAAAAGGGGGAGGCGGAGCCGAAGAATAGGAGAGAGTTATCCCGCGGACTCCGCTTGTCCCCTTGTTCAGATCAACTGTGCTGCCAGCGTGGTGTCCGGCAAGCTGTCGATCCGAGCGTTGTCAACACAGACTAGTTCGAGCCGGTGCCGTCTTGGCCAGCAGCCACGACCGCCACGGCGACATTCACGCACTTGCTCATCTGAACAGCGGTGGTGTCAGTCGACTGGTCGCAGAAGTCCGGCAGGTCGACGAACTGAGCGCCGTTCGTAAAGGCGTGGTGGCCGACGACGGCCGAGTACGAGTAGCTCTGGTCCAGATTGGCAATGGCCTGGGCAACGTCCGCCAGTTCGCTGACCACCGAGTCACGGACGCTCTTCAAACCGACGATCACGCCGATGACCAGGATGGTCATGACCAGGACGATTTCGGCCGAGACAATGGCGCCGACTTCTTCCTTCCACAAACGAGCACACAACTTCATAGCGATTCCCTTTCGAATAACCGAGGTACCAACGGAACACCCAGCCCACCCCCAACACGAGGGGGGCATGATTCTGGCGTAGTCGAGTGACCGGATTGGCCGAAGATGGGGGAGGATGGGGATCCCATCGGCGTATACCAGTCGCAACGACTTTTCCGATATTACCTATATTATCTATTTTAGTCAATATCTTTATTTTTACTATTTTATCTATTTTTACATTCTATCCGTCTTTGAGTTTCCGCGTGGCTAAGACAAATTGTCGTAAGACCTTTTTAAAAAAAGACTTCGGCGATGAAATGGATGTCATCTGATGGGGGTTGAGAACGTGAGGCGGAGAGGGAAAGAAGCTTAAAAAGCCGCCTGGAAGCCTTTCGCCGGGAAGTGCATCCCTGCGGAAACGGGCCAGAAAAGCCCCGCAAACGCCGTGATTGAGGGCGTTATGAAAGAGGACAACGCCGAGCGAGAATCAGCGCGTCGAGCGATCCATGAGCCAAGGCGGTGGTCTTACTCTTCCGAGCGATGGCGGACGATGTCCCCTTCGACCATGTAGATCACGTCCTCGGCGACGTGCGTGGCCATGTCGGCAATACGCTCGAGGTGCTTGCCGACCGAACTCCATTTGAGCCACATTTCGATTTGCTCGGGAGACTCGCGCAGATTGCGCCTCGCCGTGGCCTGGAACTGCTTGTTCAGCGCGTCGACTTCGTCGTCGGCCACGCGCACGGCGCGCGCCAGCGCGGCGTCTTGCTCGACCAGCGCGTCGAGGCTGTGCTTGACCATCGCTTGGACCTTGTCGGCCATCACGCGGATTTCGGCGCTGAACTCGTGGACGCTCGCTTGCGAAAGAAATAACGCGCGCTTGGCGACGTTCTTGGCCAGGTCTCCCATCCGTTCCAGGTCGTTGTTGATCTTGAGAATCGACACGACCAGGCGCAGGTCGGCGGCCACCGGCTGGTACAGAGCCAGCGTCTTCATGCACTCTTCCTCGACTTCAACCTCGAGCCGATCGATGACATCGTCCTCGTCGATGACCGTGGCGGCCAGCGTGGCGTCCCGATTGATGAGGGCCGCGACCGCCTTGCGAATGGCGGCTTCGACACAGGCCCCGACGTGCAGAATCTTTTCTCGCAGCACGGCAATTTGACGAGACTGATGATGCGACATGGCCCGTTGCTTCCGTTGTCTGAGGGCGTCCGAGACTCTTCTCTCGGCTAAAGTGTTCAAACCCTCGGTCATTGACCGGGGCGAAAGGGCTATTCGTTATCCCTTAACCAAACCGGCCCGTGACGTAATCCTCGGTTTCCTTCAAGTGCGGATTCGTGAAAATCGCCGTCGTTGGCCCATATTCAATCAGCCGCCCCAGGTACATAAAGGCCGTGAAATTGCTGGCGCGGGCCGCTTGTTGCATGTTATGGGTAACCATCAAAATCGAGTAGTCCCCCTTCAATTCCTGGATCAGGTCTTCGATCTTGCCGGTGGCAATCGGGTCGAGCGCCGAGCAAGGCTCGTCGAGCAGCAATACCTCGGGCTCGGCGGCAATGGCCCTGGCAATGCACAATCGTTGTTGCTGGCCACCCGACAACCCCAGCGCGCTTTCGTGGAGCCGGTCCTTCACCTCGTCCCACAGGGCCGCCCCGCGCAGGCTCCGCTCGCAGACTTCGTCCAAAATCGACTTGTTCCGCTGACCGTCGATACGGAGCGAGTAGATGACGTTTTCATAGATGCTCATCGGGAAGGGGTTGGGCTTCTGAAAGACCATCCCCATCCGCTTGCGCAGCTCAATGACGTCGACCGACGTCTGGTAGATCGAATCGTGGTTCAAGGCCATGTCGCCCGTGATTCGCACGCCAGCCACCAGGTCGTTCAATCGGTTCACCGAGCGCAGCAGGGTCGACTTGCCACAGCCCGACGGGCCGACCAGCGCCGTGACCTTGCCACGGGGAATCGACATCGTGATGTCGAACAACGCCTGCTTGGCCGTGTACCACAGGCAAAAGTCGCGGACTTCGAGAACCGCGTCCTCGTCACGCAACGATTGGTGCGTCGTCGTGGGCACCGCCTCGCCACGAGCGATCGCCGCCAGTCGGTTGCCGGTGGCCGGTTGGCGCGCGCTGGTCTCGGTGGCGGTCATGGCGTTGGTTTTGATTTCGTTAATGGCCGACACGTGCGTGGCCCTGATTCTTGATAGTGGGTAGGTCTATGTTACCGATTGGCAATTCCCGTGCCCAGCAGTGCGATACCGCCCGCGTTTTCCCGCCAAATGGCGCAATCTGCTCCAGACACATCCGGGTTAGAAGTGGCTCGAAACATACTGTCGCCGCAACCGGGCTCGCAACCAGATCGCCGTCAGATTCAGCGTCGCCACGATCGTAATCAGCAGCAGCGTCGTCGTGTAAACCATCGGCCGGGCCGCCTCGCTGTTGGCGCTTTGGAAGCCGACGTCGTAAATATGAAAACCGAGGTGCATGAAGGCGCGCTGGGCGTGGACGTAGGGGAACACCCCGTCCACCAGCAGACTAGGCGCGATCTTGACCGCGCCGACCAGCATCAGCGGCGCCACTTCGCCAGCGCCGCGCGCCATGGCCAGGATCGTCCCGGTCATCATGCCCGGTAGCGCCCGCGGCAGCACGATGTGCCAGATGGTTTGCCACTTGCTCGCGCCACAAGCGTAGGAGCCTTCGCGCATCGACCGCGGGACCGCCGCCAAGGCTTCCTCGGTAGCGACAATTACCACGGGCAACGTCAGCAGTGCCAACGTCAACGACGCCCACAGCACGCCACCGGTGCCGAAGGTCGGTTTGTTCCCTTCGGCCAGGCTGGGATAAAAGAACATCTGATCAATAGTCCCGCCGACCAGCAAACAGAAAAAGCCGTAACCGAACACGCCGAACACAATGCTTGGCACGCCCGCCAGGTTGTTGACCGCGATGCGAACGATTGAAATCACCAGCCCGGCCTTGGCATATTCGCGCAGGTACAACGCCGCCAGCACGCCGAACGGCACCACCGCCACGGTCATCAGCAGGGTCATCACCACCGTGCCGAAGATGGCCGGGAAAACGCCCCCTTCCGTGTTGGCTTCGCGCGGTTCGTCGGTCAGGAACTCCCACCACCGTGAACCATAAACCGCCAGCTTGCCTAGCAGGCTTAACTGGTTCGCCGGGTAAGCGCGGACGATATCGGCCAGTGCCAAGCGCTGTTCGCGCCCGTCGGCCGCGCGGACCAGTAGTTGGTAACGATTGTTCTCGCTGCGCAGCTTTTCGATCTTGGCGGCAATGCGCGTGTTCTCAGCCGTGGCCCAGCTTTGCAGGCGATCGTATTCCGCCTGGGCGGCGGCATGTTCGGGCGACGATTTGCCGTGGTCGATTCCCTGTCTGACGACTTCCAGCTTGGCATTCTGCATCGTCTGGCTGACGTGGCCCGAGTCGACCCGTTCGAGCCGAGTCTGCTCGTGCCAGCGCGCGCGAACCTGGTCGTGATACTTTTCGTAAGCATGCCAGGCGGCCTCGGTCCCTTCCCCCTCGGCCTTGCCATCGACCCGCAGGGCGACCGGTGTGCCGTAGAATCGCCCCCAATTGACGCGTTCGAACAACACGTCCCACGGCCGCTGGTCTTGCGACTTGATCAAAAAGTCGTCGACCCAATGGAAGTGGGTCTGAGTCAACTCAAAATTGCCCGTGCGCAACAGCGTCCGCACGGCCGTGCCGCTGCGGGCGTCGAGAAACTTCTTCACGTCGGCCGCATTGGCCGGCGGCAGCGCGGCCAGCGTCTTGGCGTCGGGCACGTAGTTCTCGCGGCGCGAGACCTCGCCCAGGTAGACCGTCCCATCGGCCAGCGTGAAATGTTCGAGCGGCAGGGGCCAAAACGTGCTGACTCCCTGGCAGAAGATCAAGGCCAACAGCCCGACGATCATCAGCAAGCAAAATGACATCGCGCCGCCGGTCAGCCAGACCATCGGCTCGCCATGCGCCGAAATGTGCGTGGGCGCCTTGCTGCGGCGTCCCCAGCCGCGTTTGCGCGCGGGAGGATCGACGGGAGGCAACACCGCGGTCGTCGAGCTGCTGGCTCTAGAGCTCATACGCCCTCTTGCGGAATCGCTGACGAATCGTCTCGGCCACGCTGTTCAACAGGAACGTGATGGCAAACAGAATCAGCGCTTGCAAGTACAGCAAGCGAAAGTGCGTGCTGCCCGGCACCGCCTCGGGCAGCTCGACGGCAATGTTGGCCGACAAGGTGCGGAAGCCCTGGAACACGTTCCAACTCAGCGTCGGCGTGTTGCCCGAGCCCATCAGCACGATCATCGTTTCGCCCACGGCGCGCCCCAGGCCGATCATCACCGCCGAGAACAAGCCGCTCATGGCTGTCGGCACGACCACGTGAACGACGGTTTGCCACTGGGTCGCGCCGGCTCCCAGCGAGGCCGAGCGGAGCGACTCGGGCACGGCAGTCAGGGCGTCGTCGGCGATGGTGAAGATGATTGGGATGATGGCAAATCCCATCACGAAACCGACCACCAGCGAATTGCGTTGATCGTACGTGCCGACAAACGTCCCGCGCGGATCGAACCCCATTTCGGTCAGCATCAGGCTGGTCGTCCAGGCGGCCGCCATGACCAGCGCCGCCCCGGCGATGAACTTGCCCAGGTCGAGCACCGCCAACCGCTCGTGACGCCAATCGGCCGTGCGCATCCGCAGATAGTTGTTCACGTCGCGGCTGAAATAGAACGCGGCAAAGGCATAGGCCGGCGCCAGCAAGAACATCCAGGCCCCCTGCCCGGTGCCAATCTGCCCGTCGAGCCAACGATTAAGATCGTCGGCAAACAGCCACGACTCGACCGTCGGCGCGATCAGCAAGGCCCCTTCCAGCCCCACCGGCACCGCGACCAGCAACATCAACAGCAGCCGCCAGCGCGCGTAGTGTAGGGCGACCTTGCGCGGCAGCATCTGCCACAGATGGGCCCCCATCAACAATGCCCAGGGGACCGTGACCAGCGAGCACAACACCGCCGTAACGCGATCCTCGATCCAGGGGGCGATCACCATCGCCGCGATGAAGCCGAGCACCACGCTGGGCAGGCTGGCCATCAACTCGATCGTCGGCTTCACTCGGGCCCGCACGCCGGACGACAGGTAAGCGTTGCTGAACACCGCCGCCAGCAAGGCCAACGGCACTCCGATAATCATCGAATAGAACGTGGCCTTGAGGGTGCCAAACACCAGCGGCATGAAACCAAACTTTGGCTCGACGTCATCGCTGCCGGCGGTCGATTGCCAGATGTTCTTGGGCGAGGAATAACCCTCGTACCAGACGGGCAGGAAGAGCGTGCTGAACGAGACGTCAAAGTGCTTTAGATCGACGATCCAGCGTCGCGCGCCGGACGGCGTGATGGCGAACATGCCATCGGCCTTGGGCGCGAGCGCCAGGGCCGAGACCGGTTCCGACTTGGAACCAGCGCTGACGTTGAGCAGGCGCTGGCCGCTGGTGACGAAGTAGACCTCGATCGAACCGTCCAGCGCCCCAGCAGCCACGACGCGGTTGCGCGCCGAGTTCGCCAACGTGGTGATCGGAGCGCCTTGGGACCGTAACACCCGCGCTTCGACCAGCTTGGCCACGGCGCCGGTGGCGTGGGACTCGACCGGATCAATCGCGCGGAACCAGGCCGACAGCCGCCCGGTCGAATCGCCGACCAGCAACGTGCCGCGCCCCAGGACGAAATGCAGCGCCGTCAACTTGGCATTGTTCTGAGGCGTCAAATCGAGTTCGGCAACGACCTCGGGCTTGGCCAAATTGCGCGTGTCGTATTGCACGCTCCGGCCATCGTCCCAGGCTAGATAAACCGCATCGCCGCGGCCGGCCAGCTTGATGAACTTGGGCGCGTCGCCGCTGCCCGGAGGGGCCGGCAGCTCGCCGGTCGAAACCACATACGTGTTCTTGCCGGTCATCAAGTTCTGGCGCACCGTGGTCGACAGCAGCCGCGTCTTGCCGTCGGCCGAGAACGTGCAGAACTTTGGACTGCTCCCTTGAACCAGATGGTCGATCAGGACGATCGGCGACGGGGCGGCCGCCTTGATCGCTGGCTCCAACTGGATGTCGGGCGTCACCAGCCGGAAGTGTTCATGGTCGAGTCGTTGCAGCAGCCCGCCCCGAAATGGCACCAGTTGGTCGCCCTGTTGGTCTTTGACCGCCGCGGCCACGGCTTCGGCAGCCAGGAACTCGGACTTGAAGCCGAGCCGGCCAAAGCGAATCGTCCCGTCGGCCATGCCAAAGGCGACACTGTAATCCCCGTCGGGCGAAACCGAGATAGCCGTCGGTTGCTCGTCCCCCAACAGCTTGAGAGTGTCGATCGTCTGGCCCGTGTCGGCGCGGAACACGTGCAACGTGCCGTTATGTTCGAGTGTCCAGCCGAGCAGTTGATTCTCGTCGAGCGCCACGCGCCACGGTTGACCAGCGCGGGCGATCGGGTCGACCTCGCTGGGCGTGTCCAGCGAGGGGCTCGACGCCAGCGGAAGCGCCACGGTCAGCAACTCGAAGCAGACCAGCAGCACGGCCACGATCGTCCCGATGCCGCCGATGGTGATCAACAGCCGTGCGGCGGTATCGGCGATCTTGACCTTGGGGCTGGTCGTTCGCTTGCGCGTGATGCCGGTGAACGACTTCTGAGGACTGTCCATGCGCGCTGGGTTTGCCAAACCAAGTGTTTTTCAGCGAGAGGGTTTCAATTGGACCACACCGCCCCCCGGTTTGTCGACCGCCCAAATGACGATTTCTGGGACGTGCAACATCGCCGTGCTAACAGGGTTAAAACAATTCGGGCCAGCCGCGGCGCAACCTGTTTCGGCACTTGGTCGAACCCAGGCAAGGCGGCGACTGGCCCGACGTTTATTCCTGGCCCGTGCCGACGCACTCGTTGCTTATTGGGCCGACGTTATGCCCAATGCGTCAAACGTCTTGCGGACCATAAAGCCCGTGGCCGGCAAGTAGCCGTCCCTCAAGACGTCCTGCTGACCTTGCTGGCTGAAGATGTAGCGGATGAACTCGCGCTTGACCGGCGGCAGGGCGCTACCGGGCTTGTGATTGACGTAGATCAACAAGATGCGGGTCATCGGATACTCGCCGCTGTAGGCGAACTCAGGCTCGGCCGGGACCGGAGTGCTGTTCAAGTCCTGGGCCAGCGGGACGGCTCGCACGTCGGCCGTCTTGTAGCCGATGCCGCTGTAGCCGATGGCGTACTTGTCGCTGGCCACGCCCTGCACGACCGACGAGCTGCCCGGCTGTTCCTTGACGGTGTTCTTGTAATCACCCTTGCCGAGCGCGTGTTCCTTGAAAAAGGCGTAGGTGCCCGACGCCGAGTTGCGGCCGTACATGCTGATGGGCTGGTTGGCCCATTCGCCGGTCAGGCCTAACTGGCCCCAAGTGCGAATCTCGCCGCCGTGGCCCAGCTTGCGAGTCTGGGAAAAGATGGCGTCTACTTGGGGGAGCGCCAGCTTGGCGATCGGATTGTCCCGATGCACGTACACGGCCAGCACGTCAATCGACGTGAGCAGGGGCAGCGGCTTGTAACCGTACTTCTTCTCGAACTCGTCGATTTCGCCGCTCTTCATTTCGCGGCTCATCGGGCCAAAATCAGCCGTGCCCGCGATCAGCGCCGGGGGCGCCGTGGCCGAGCCCTTGCCTTCGACTTCGATGGTCACGTTTGGGTAAATTCGGCGGAAGCCTTCGGCCCACAGTGCCATCAAGTTGTTCATCGAGTCCGAGCCGATGCTCTTCAACGAGCCCGAGATGCCTTCGACCGGCGTATAGGCGGGAATCTCGGCGTCGAGCTTCACCTCGGCAGCTTGTACCGACCAAGGCCACAGCAGGCCCGCCAAGGCCAGTAACCAGAACTTCTTCATGAGACGCTCCCTCCGAGTGAACTTGAATGGTGCTTTTCCGTATACGATTAGTGTAGAGGGACTATTTTAGCTGGCTACAAGACGATGGTTAGAAATGAGTGAGCGACGCTCGCGCGCCAATTCGCCGCCGCCCGGTTACAACTCACTTAACCGCCGCCATTTGCGAAACGGGCAATCGAATCGTGAACGTGCTACCCCGGCCAAAGACGCTCTCGACCGTCACCCGCCCCTGGTGGACGTTCACAATGTGCTTGACGATCGACAGCCCCAGCCCGGTTCCCCCCAGCTTGCGGCTGCGGGCTTTATCAACGCGATAAAACCGCTCGAAGATGCGCGGCAGTTCCTCGGCCGGGATGCCGCAGCCCGCGTCGCGGACGTTGATGCATACCTCATCTCCTTGCGCCTCGGCCGAGATGTGAACCGTGCCGCCGGGCTCGCTGTACTTGATGGCATTGTCGAGCAGATTGACGACCGCCTGGCTCAACAGCGCGCCGTTGACCTGGGCCATCAACTCGGGTGAGCAGGCCACCTTGAGTTCGATCCGTCGCTCGGCCGCTTGCGGCTGACAGGCCTGCGTTGCCGACTCCAGCACCTCGGCCACCGGCGTATCGATCAACTCGATGTCTTCAGCTTCTTCGCTCTGCTCGATCTTCGAGAGCTGCAACAAGTCTTCGATGATGGCGTGCATCCGTTCGGCTTGCTTGGCGATGATTCGTAGGAAGCGTTCGGCATCGGCCGGCGACTGTAAAGCACCGTCAAGCAATGTTTCGACGAAGCCCTTGATCGAGGTGATCGGCGTCTTCAATTCGTGCGAGACGTTGGCCACGAAGTCGCGACGGATGTTTTCCAACCGACGAAAATTGGTCACGTCGTTCAGCACGACAACGGCGCCGACGTTGTGGCCGCGTCCATCGCGCAGCGACGTGCCGTGCGCTCGCAGCACGCGCTCGGGCTGAACGTGGATGACAATATCCCCTTCGACGGGCTCGCTGGCTTCCAAGGCCCTCGTCACGACGTGGCGCAATTCGACGTTGCGAATCACTTCTTGCAGGGTGCGCCCCAGCATGTCGGCCTGATCAGCTTCCAGGAACTCAGCCGCCGCCTGGTTGACGCTGATGATCCGCTGCTCCATGTCGACGGCCAACACCCCTTCGACCATGCTGGCCAGCACGGCTTCCTGCTCGTTGCGCTGGCGGACGATGGTGCGAATGCGTTCTTCGAGCTGACGCGACATGCTGTTGAGCGATTCGGCCAACTCGGCCATTTCGGTCGAGTCGGGCACTAGCATCTGGTAGCTCAAATCGCCGCGAGCCAGGCGCTCGGCCGCCAGGCGCATCTGCTCGACTGGCTGGCTGATGCGGCGTGAAACCATCCAGCCCAGCACCGCGACGATGGCCGCGACAATCAGCCCACCCAGCCAGAATTGCGAGCGCAACTCTTGTTTTTGCGTGTTGACGGCCCCCTGCCCCAGCGAACAGCGCATCGCGCCGACGATCTTGCCGTCGCGGCGCATGGGCAGCGCTTCGTAGATCATCCATTCTTGCAGCGTGTTGCTATAGCGAACCGAGTGCCCTATTTCGCCGTGCAAGGCCGCGGCCACCTCGGGCCGATTGCCATGATTGTCCAACGGCAATCCGGCTTCGGTGTCGCAATAGACCTCACCATCGGACAAGACGATGGTGATGCGGACGTCGGTAGCGCGGGTGGCCGACTGACAGATGCCGGTCACCCGGGCTTGATTGACGCTGTCGAGCGGCGTCTCGATCAGGCTGTCAAGCCAACGGGCGTCGCGCGCCAGCGCGTCGCGCACCAACTCGCCATAGAACCGATCGAGCGAATGCGACGCGAACCACCCCACGGCAACCAGCGCGACCAGCGTGATGCCCAGGTACGAGGTGTAAAGCTGCCAAAGCAGCCGCCGCTTTTTCATGGACTATTTCTTGAACCGATACCCGACGCCGCGCACGGTCTCGATGTACTGGCCATACTCGCCCAGCTTCTTGCGCAGCCCGGTCACTTGCACGTCCACAGCCCGTTCCGTGACCGGATAGTCCTCGCCACGAACGGCGTCAACGATCTGGCTGCGGGTGTAGGCCCAGCCTGGCTTCAAGGCCAGGAAGTGCAACAGGCGGAATTCGGTATAGGTCAGTTGCAGCGGCTCGCCCTGCAGCGTCACCTCGTGCCGGCCCGGATCGATGACCAGCTCGTGAGCGCGGATCGGCTGCTGCGAATCGGGCACCGTGCCCGCCTTGCGGCGGAGCACCGACTTAATCCGGGCCAGCAGCACGCGCGGGCTGAACGGCTTGGTGATGTAATCGTCGGCGCCCAGTTCCAAGCCCGTCACTACGTCGGCCTCTTCGCTCTTGGCCGTGACCATGATGACCGGAATGTGCTTGGTCTTGGGGTCGCTCTTCAGCGCGCGACAGATTTCCAACCCGTCGACGCGCGGCAGCAGCACGTCCAACAAGATCAGCTCCGGCAGCGTGTCTTGCGCTTCGCGCAAGGCTCGCTCGCCCGAGGCGACGCAGTTCACCCGGTAGCCTTCTTTGGCCAGGTTGTAGCGGACCAACTCGAGCAAGTCTTCTTCGTCATCCACGACGAGAATACGCTCTCGCGTCATAAGTCGGTTTCTTTCAAGAAGTGCGGCGTTCGATCGGTTTTCAACTAACACGGGTGGCGTCTCCCAGCCAGAACGTGTCGAAAATGCCCGATGCATTACATACCACTTCTTGATTAGCCAAATATTAGCGCGGCGTATGAACAGCGCTCGACGGTAGCTTTATTCTAACCGTCGACAGAAAATCCGGGAAGCATTGCCCAACAAGAGCTTGCGCCGGCCCTCACAGGTGGGGTTTTCGCCCCCCAGTTTACTCGTTGACGTAAGTCTCGAGGAACCGGGCCAAGCGGTGGAAATCGCTCTCCCGTTCCACGTATCGAACCACCGTTACCAGGGTTTCCTGGTCGACCAGTTGAGTGAACGGCACATAATGCAGCTCCAACTGCCCGGTGATCGAGACCATGACACCGCTTAGTCCCTTTTCGACCAACGCCCGATAGGCCCCCACGCCAAGCTGGCTGCCCAACATCACGTCAAAGGCGTGCGGTCGGGCACAGCGGACCTCGTAGCCCAATTGCAAGCCGGTCACCTTGCGCGAGCGTCCGGTTTGCTTCTTGTATTCGTCCATCACCAGCTTGGCGAAGGTGCGTCCCAAGTTGACCTGGGAGATCGAGATGTGGCCATGCTCGTCGCGGGGAATCCCTTCCAGGTGCGACTGAGGCAGAAACTCGGCAATGCCCTCGGCCATCACGATCACGCCGAACTCTTTCCCTTCCTGCTGTTCGCGAACCGTCATGGTTTGCACGATCCGCTTCACGACTTCATCGACCTTCATCACGGGGCGCGTCTTGGTCTTGCCCGTGGCCGGGTCGGTGATGGTTTCCTCGTCACGATACTTGCCGTGGATGTCTTCGACGCTGATCACCAGGCTGGCCTCGCCGGCAATCGCCGCCCCATACGCCAGCCAACCGGCGCTGCGCCCCATCGTTTCAGTCAGAAAGTAAGTCCGGCCGGCTTCGGCGTCGGCCAACAGATTGCGAATCTCGCCCGCCAGGGTGTCGACCGCCGTGAAATAGCCGAACGTGAAGTCGATGCCCATGTAGTCGTTGTCGATCGTCTTGGGCAAGTGTACGACCGGGATCCGCTTCACGTCGGCCGGCAAATGTTCCTGGAACATCAGGAACTTGTTGGCCGTCTTCAACGTGTCGTCGCCGCCGATCGACACCAGGGCGTCGACCCCCAGCGAAACCAGTGCGTCGTGCACTGTCTTCAACGGCTTGATGCGCTCGGGGTCCTTCAGGTGGTCCGGGTGCGAGACGTGCTTGCCTGGGTTGGCCCGCGCCGTGCCGATCATGATTCCCTGACTGTTGCGTGTGCGGCGGAGCATCTTGTGATCGATCATCACATAGTCGCGCCCCTCGGCCAGCGGCTTTCCTGCCGAGTATTGCACCAGGTTCGAATAGCCGTGCATGACGCCGACCACTTCGATGCCATTGCGCAAGAACGAGACCGCGGCCGTCGAGATGACCGCGTTGGCGGCCGGGGCCGGACCACCGGCAAACAAGATGGCCACGCGACGAAGCTTGCTGTCAACCTTGGGGGGGCGTCCGAGAGTGTTGCTGCTCATGATTCCGTTTCACGATAAAGGGTCAAAACACGCCGCCTGCCGCGCCTGGCGGGGCCAGTGCCCGCGGGCGACGATTTCTGGGCGGCGCGCTTTTCGGGCAGCCCAGACGTGCGAAGATGTCAGTCGAATGAAGCCGGCAATGATACCAAGTCAGGCGGGTTTGCTGAACCCGGGGGAGGCGTTTGGGCATGGCACCGTTGTTTCTCCAACGAAAACGGTGCGTTCGTAGACTTGACCAATAATTGGCTTGCAACGCCCACCACCCAATCCAGTAGAATTGAGGAACCAGCCACTAACACCATCAACGGAGTGATCCCAATGGGCAGTTTTCTTGAACAACTTAAAGACCAGGCCATCCAAATTAACCAGCAGGCGAAGGCGAAACAGATCGCCGAACAACAGCGACGAACGGCCGATCGAGCCCAAGCACAGGCCACTGAGGAACAGCGAGCACGAGCCGACGCCGCTACTCACCGTATCACTAACAACGTCGTCGAACGAATACTTGGCGACGTGCAAAAGATCAGCCACGGTCACGGTGACTACGGCGTGGCGCAGCCATACCACAACACGCTTACTTCTGACTACAACTCCGCGGGCCAAGCACAAATCGACGTCGCGGTGACCCCCACTAGCGACGGCAAAGTCAGCATGCAATGTTGGGTACGGACCGCCAGCAATCCACTGCACGAGGTAAGCGGTGAAGTGAGATGGCAGAGCGTCGTCTACACAGTTGACCCCGCCGCCATTGACGAACAAGTCATCGGCGACTGGTTGGAAATCCAAATCCAGCAGTGCTTCAACCTCTACCACGAGATCGCGAGCAACTCTCCCCGCGTGCTTTATAACGGCCAGCCGGTGGACTAGGGCCATTGACCGGGGCTGGGGGTTATCCCCTTTTTGGTCCCCGCTGCTACGACCACTTGTCCGAACGACTCCAAGCCGGTGGAATGCTCTGAAGTGCGTTTATTCGCCCTGTTCATTTATCTTTCCCCGCCCCCAAGGAGAGAAAGCATGTATTACGAGGTGCATGAAGCTCAGGCCAGCGTGCTTAACCAGGTTGTAACTTTAGGTGGATCAGGTTCGCTGTTTAACTGGTACGTCTATTCAAGCAACGGGATCTTGCTTGAACAAGGAACCGAGGACACCGAAGACGAGGCAGAACAAGCTGCCCAAGACTACATCAACGACCACGAAGGGGACGAGGACGAAGGGGATTCTGACGACGAATAAAAGGGGTGCGGAAAAGAGGATCAGCACCATTTCTAAGCATCGCGCGACGATGCGCTCTTGCGCGGACGCCCGCGAGGATTCATCGTGTATTGCAGGCCCAGCCGTTTGGCCGTCCGCTGACGCCACAAATCGCGCCGAACGGTTGGCTGCGTATTACCTCCATGCGAAGCGCCGTGAGTTCGCGGTCGGTCTGGGGTACCGAACGACGAAATGAATTTCCAAGAATCAAAGGGACAAATCAGCTTCCTTCCCCCCTGCTACCCTCGCCCTTGCTCCCTGCGCATTTCCGTCGTGACGTCGTGTCGTCGTGGTTAAATCCGACTGATTCTCGAACCAGTTCGTGTTCGTCGCCCGCCCAGCTTGACCGGCGGTAACTGGTCGATGACATTAGAGTTCTGCCGCTCGCCTGCCCGTTGATCCCCGCCCAAGATTCGAGCGGCCCGACGACCCGCCCCCGCCCCGGGAGTTTGCCTGCCATGCTTGCGCGTTGCGTTCGTTCGTCCCCTGCCACATTTCGCCTGGGGCCAGTCTGCTTTCTTTTGCTCGCGCTCGTCGCGACCGCCCGGGCCGAGAATTGGCCCGAGTGGCGCGGGCCGCACGAGAACGGTATTTCGAGCGAGAAGAACACGCCGGTTCGATGGTCGAAGTCCGAGAATGTCGCCTGGCGGCTCCCCATGCCTGGCCCGGCCGGCTCGACGCCGGTCATCTGGGGCAACCAGATTTTTCTCACCTCGGCCAAGGAGCAAGACCTGCTGCTGATGTGCATCAGCACCCAGGGAAAGCTGCTATGGGAGCGCACCGTCGGCACGGGTGACGAAGCGGTCCGTGGCGACGAGGGGAACATGGCTTCGCCGTCGCCGGCGACCGACGGCAAGTTCGTGTGGACGCTGATGGGGCAAGGAGACCTGGCCTGCTTTACCACGGCCGGCAAGCCCGTCTGGCGTTTCAACGTCGGCCAGCGCTGGTCGCCGCTGAAGATCGCCTTTGGTCTGACCAGCACGCCGGTCCTGGACGGGGACCGCTTGTACGTGCAATTGCTGCACACCGACGGGGCGATCGTCGTCGCGCTCGATAAAAAGACCGGCCGCAACATCTGGGTCCATCAACGCAAGACCGACGCCACGGCCGAGTGTCTGCACTCGTACGCGTCGCCGATGATCTATCGAGACAAAGAGCGCGCCTACTTGCTGGTGCATGGCAGCGATTACATCACCGCCCACGATCTGAAAGACGGCCGCGAGCTGTGGCGCTGCGGCGGGCTGCAATCGAAGGTCAAGTACAACCCCACGCTCCGGTTCGTGGCCTCGCCGGCCGCGGTGCCGGGGCTGATCGTCGTGCCGTCGGCTAAGAACGGCCCGGTCCTGGGACTGGCCCCCGACGGCAAGGGAGACATCACCAACACGACGGCCGAGCATCGCTGGACCCGCGAGAAAGAAACGCCCGACGTTCCGTCGCCGTTAATTGTCGACGACTATGTCTACCTGTGCCGCGAAAACGGCGTGCTGATCTGTATGGACGCCAAGACCGGCGAAGAGAAGTACATGAAGCGGTGCTTCTCGGATCGGTATCGCGCCTCGCCCGTTTACGCCGACGGCAAGATTTACCTGGCCTCGCGCAAGGGAGTGATCACCGTCGTTAAGACGGGGCCCGAGTTCGAGGAGTTGGCCGTTAACGACATGGAAGAAGCGATCTCCTCGTCGCTGGCTCTGGCCAACGGCCGACTGTACATCCGCACGTTCGACGCATTGTACGCCGTGGCCGACAAGTCGGTGGCGGTCCAACGAGTGTATTCCGAGGACATTGGCGAAGACGAGTTGGCCCTGGCCGATGTTGCGACTTCGGCGGGGGACGCCTGGCGGCCGATCTTCAACGGCAAGGATCTGTCCGACTGGGTCGTCGAAGGAACCAAGGACTACGAAGCCGACGACAAGAAGCTGCCCATTTGGACGGTGCAAGACGGGAACATCGCCTGCGCCGGCGTGGGCTATGGCTTCTTGCGCTACGATCACGAGCTGAAGGATTTTGCCTTTCGCTGCGAGTACCAGATGGCCGTCGCCAAGAAAAAGTGCAACAGCGGCATCGGCATCCGCGGCACCAAGTTCACCGGACGTGTGGAAACACGGCCGTCATTCTTTGGCTATGAAATCCAATTGCTCGACGACGCGGGCGTAAAGCCGGACGATCACTCGACCGGTTCGCTGTACCGTTACGTGGCCGCGACGGCCAACCCCGTGAAGCCGGCCCCCGAATGGAACCGGTTCGAGGTCGAATGCCGCGGGCCACGAATCAAGATCACGATCAACGGTCAGACGATTCAAGACACCGACCAATCGACCGTCGAGGCGATCCGCGACAAGCCCCTGCAGGGGTTCCTGTCCTTACAGAATCACGGCGGCAAGATTGTGTTTCGCGGCGTGGAATTACGTGAATTTCTGGCGAAATAGGCCGGCGACCGCCCGACATCCTTCAAGCATCACTCATCCAGAGAAGCAACCTGCCATGTTCAAATCATCGCTCGTTTCGACGTTCACCCTCGTCGTGTTGTTAGCCGCTGTGCAAACGGCCAGCGCCGAGCCGATTGCCCTGCGCTCGCAAGAAATCGCCAAGGATCTGACGGTCGGGTACGCGGTGAGTCTGTGCGATGTGAACGGCGACAAGAAGACGGACATCGTCGTCGTCGATAGCGATCGGGTGCTGTGGTACGAGAACCCGACCTGGCAGCCCCAGATCATCATCAAGGGCCAGACCAAGCGCGATAACGTCTGCATCGCGCCGTATGACATTGATGGCGATGGGCAGCTTGATTTCGCCTTGGGGGCCGATTGGCGTCCGGCCGACACCAAGACCGGCGGCACGATTCAATGGCTCCGACGTTCGAGCGCCGGCAGTCAGTGGGAAGTTCGGCAAATTGCCGAGGAGCCGACCACGCACCGTATGCGCTGGGTCGACGTCGACGGGGACGGTCGCAGCGAGCTGGTCGTGCTCCCCCTGTTCGGTCGCGACACGACCAAGCCGAACTTTGCCGAGCAAGGGGTCCGCGTGCTGGCGTTTCGCATTCCGGCCGACCCGGTGGCCGACCGCTGGCCGATGGTCTCGCTGAATGACGAGATGCACGTGACGCACAACTTCTGGCCGACCGATTTGGACGGCGACCAGAAGATCGACCTGTTGGTCACCAGCTTTGAAGGGGTGAACCTGCTGCGCGGCACCAAGTTCGGCCCCTGGCGACGTACGCGGATTGGCGAAGGCAACCAGACTTCAACTCCCAACCGGGGCGCCAGCGAAATCAAGCGCGGGCGGCTCAAGAACGGCGCCGATTACATTGCCACCATCGAACCCTGGCACGGCTTTGAAGTGCTCGTTTACACGCGGCCCGAGTCGGGTCAGGCCGACGGGATGTGGCGTCGTCAGGTGCTCGACGATCAGTTGCAATGGGGGCACGCCGTCTGGTGCGCTGACATGGACGGCGACGGGGACGAAGAGCTGCTGATCGGCGTGCGAGACAACAAGAACGAGCAGATTCGCAGCGGCCTGCGCATCTACGATCCCCAGGATACGACTGGCCAGAAGTGGGAACGCCACTTGTACGAGCCTGGGGAAATCGCCATCGAAGACCTGGCGGCCGCGGACCTGAACGGGGACGGGCGCCCCGACATCGTGGCCTCGGGGCGACAGACGAAGAACGTGCGGATATACTGGAACGAAATCAAGTAACACCGCTTGGTTCTCTTCCTCAGTTTTCGACATTCGTCATCAGGTCATTCGTCATTCGGTTCCCGGTTGCAAGCGGGAGGGGGTTTCAGACGTGCGCTGTCGAGGGGTACGCGGTGCCACCACCGCCGAGAACAACACGCGCGAAGACATCCTGGCGGCGACGCGGCAGTTGCTGGCCCTGATGATTCGTCAGAACAGCATCGACCCCGCCGATCTGGCCAGCGCGTTCTTTTCGCTGACGGTGGACCTGAACGCCGAGTTCCCAGCTCTGGCGGCGCGGCAGTTGGGCTGGGGCGAGGTGCCGCTGCTGTGTACCCATGAACTCGACGTGCCCGGCTCGCTACGGAAGTGCATCCGGGTGATGCTCCACTGGAATACTGAAAAGCAGCCGAGCGAGATCGTCCACGTCTATATCAAGGGTGCCCAAAAGCTCAGGCCCGACCTGTCGAAGCTGCCGCCCGTCGATTGGGACGAGTTGGAGGCCTGGATCCAACACGAGCTCACGCAGCAGGCGTCGTCCAAGCGCTCTTGAAAGGCTCGCCACGGAGGCACTGAGACACGGGGGGGTTTCACGGAGTGGGAACAAGAGGTTTATTGGAAAAATATAAGCACCAATGTCCAAATCTCAATGACCAATAAATTGCCGTCGCAGTCATTACCTGATCTTGGTCATTAAGACTTAATTCCCCCTTCCCCTCTCATCTTCTCCGTGCAACCCTCCGCGTCTCCGTGCCTCCGTGGCAAGTCTTCACTCAAGACCGCGGATTCTGAAATCGTAAAGCCGCGCGATGTCGGCGGCCGACTTTTCCCGCAGATTCGTGAATCGCTGGCGTAGCGCCACCGGATCGTCCACGCCCAGCGCGGCCAGCCGGTTGAACTTCGCCGTCAGCAGCTCGTCGAGTCGCCCGCTCCGATTCCGCGCGTGCCCCTCGGGGTACATCACCAGGCCGCTCGACAACTTGCCCAGCGTGGCGTGCTCGATTTCGAGCAATGTCGGAATGCCGTCCGGGTACTTAGCGTCGAACTCCGGCCCGCCGTGCGCAAAATCAATCCGCTCGATCAGGCTCCGCGTCAGCGGATGGTCGAGCGCCGCGTCGTCGTAATCGGCTGGCATCAACATCAGTTCGCGCCAATCGGTGTGCTTCTGTTCGAACGCCTTACGCAGTAGGGTGGCAATGATATAGACCATCGAGTGATCCGCGCTTTGCCGAGTTCGCGGATCGCGCTTGGCCGGATCGCCGATGATGCTGAACGCCGGCTCGTAGATGCTGATCCGCACTCGTTGCAGCTTCGCCGGGTCGTCGAGCAACTGCGGGTGCTTGGTCAACAGATCGATCACTCCCTGAATCGCGCCGGCCGACTGGTGCTCGTATAAACCGATTTTGAAGTGCATGCCCATCACGGCAAAATCGTCGCCGGCCGTGGCCAGGGTCAGCTCGAACGGACTCTCTCCCTTGTGTGCCGGCTTTTGGAACAGACAGAAGATCGCCTCGGGATTGCGGAAGATGTCGGCCGGCCCGACAAAGCCGCGTATCGCTCGGCGCATGCTGGTGACCGCAACTTCGGCGCTGATGGCGGCCGACGCCCCCTTCGAATCGCTCAGTTGCTTGCCGTGTCGAATGGCCCGAAATGGAATGTAGTGGGCGACGACCAGACCGATGGCCGATTCAATCTGATCGACCGTCGCCCCCAGCAGCGCGCCATAGGTCACCGCCGACGCGATCGCTCCATGGACCACGTGATCGATCTTGTACGTCTTCAGCGAAAAGACTTCGGCCAGCCGGCCGCGAATCTCGTCCAATAACACCATGCCGCGCAGCGTTTGATGCCCGTCGAGCCCGCGCAACTGGGCCGCCGCCACGACGACCGGGTAAAAATCGTTGTGCCCGAACTCGCCGGCGGTGTGTCCGCGCTGGGCGTCGTAGCCGAAGTTCGTCCCGTTCGAGTCCCACTCGCGGACGGCCGACGAATTGGCCAGCACAGCCTTCTCGGGCATGACCAGGCGCGTCGAGCCGAACACCGGCACACCCTGCGGAGTCTGATACTCCAGCGCCTCGTCGCGCAGGATCGTTGGCGCTGACGCCCCAAGCTCCAGGGCCGACACGCCACAGGCGACGCTATCCAGGTGAAATCGCTCGACCATGTGGAAGACCGTCGGCGCCAGATCGCCCCCCATGGCCGCCACAAAATCGAGGGCATACTGAGCCAAACCGCGCGCTTGGTTGCTTTCGCGGTGCAAAGTCATCATGTGCTCGGTCATCAGGGGATCCTCTCAGTATTTCTCGCACGCCAGCGCGGCTCGAAAACCGCTGCTCAGCGAGGTATATTGTTACTATGTATGAGTTAAGTCGAGCCGCTTGCTCGACAAACACCTCTCCCTTTCAGGGAGGGGCTGGGGGAGGGTAAACGCGCGGCACAACGAGCGGCGCCGTGGACCCTCATCCGGCCTTCGGCCACCTTCTCCCGGCGGGAGAAGGGTCGAAGTTGTCCTTGTCCTTAGTCAGCAACCACCGGCAGAGCC